>NZ_LT635475.1:1500000-1741785 GCF_900120165.1 Ezakiella massiliensis | reverse complement strand
ACTCCTTAGAAAGGAGGTGATCCAGCCGCACCTTCCGATACGGCTACCTTGTTACGACTTCACCCCAGTCATTGACCCTACCTTCGACGACTCCTCCCTTGCGGTTAGGCCATCGGCTTCGGGTATTGCCAACTTCCATGGTGTGACGGGCGGTGTGTACAAGACCCGGGAACGCATTCACCGTAGCATTCTGATCTACGATTACTAGCAACTCCGACTTCATGTACTCGAGTTGCAGAGTACAATCCGAACTGGGATCGGCTTTTTGAGATTCGCTTGATGTCACCATTTCGCTGCTCTTTGTACCGACCATTGTAGCACGTGTGTAGCCCAGGACATAAAGGGCATGATGATTTGACGTCATCCCCACCTTCCTCCGATTTATCATCGGCAGTCCATATAGAGTCCTCAGCATGATCTGTTAGTAACTATATGCAAGGGTTGCGCTCGTTGCGGGACTTAACCCAACATCTCACGACACGAGCTGACGACAACCATGCACCACCTGTATACATGTAGGAAACAAGTTTCCTCCTTTTCCCTATCTCTAGGTTCTATCATGTATATGTCAAGCCCTGGTAAGGTTCTTCGCGTAGCCACGAATTAAACCACATGCTCCGCTGCTTGTGCGGGTCCCCGTCAATTCCTTTGAGTTTCATGCTTGCGCACGTACTCCCCAGGCGGAGTGCTTAATGTGTTAACGTCGGCACCGAGGTTTGACCCCCGACACCTAGCGCTCATCGTTTACGGCGTGGACTACCAGGGTATCTAATCCTGTTTGCTCCCCACGCTTTCGTACCTCAGCGTCAGTATAAGTCCAGTAAGTCGCCTTCGCCACCGGTATTCCTCCTGATATCTACGCATTCCACCGCTACACCAGGAATTCCACTTACCTCTCCTTAACTCAAGTTAGCCAGTTTTGGATGCACGTTTGTAGTTGAGCTACAAGATTTCACATCCAACTTGGTAAACCGCCTGCGTACCCTTTACGCCCAATAATTCCGGACAACGCTCGCCCCATACGTATTACCGCGGCTGCTGGCACGTATTTAGCCGGGGCTTTCTCCTATGGTACAGTCCTTTTCTTCCCATAGAACAGAGCTTTACGAAACGAATTCCTTCATCGCTCACGCGGCGTCGCTGCATCAGAGTTCCCTCCATTGTGCAATATTCCCCACTGCTGCCTCCCGTAGGAGTTTGGACCGTGTCTCAGTTCCAATGTGACCGTTCACCCTCTCAGGCCGGTTACCCATCGTCGCCTTGGTGGGCCGTTACCTCACCAACTAGCTAATGGGACGCGAGCCCATCTCTTACCGCCGTAGCTTTAACATTCTTAAGATGCCTTATGAATGTGTCATATGGTATTAATCACGGTTTCCCGAGGCTATCCCTTTGTAAGAGGTAGGTTGCTCACGCGTTACTCACCCGTCTGCCACTAATCCGAAGTGAAATTTGAACCGAAGTTCGCGTTTCTCTTCTTCATCGTTCGACTTGCATGTGTTAAGCACGCCGCCAGCGTTCGTCCTGAGCCAGGATCAAACTCTCAAGTAAAGTCTTGAGCTTTTAATCTGGCTCTAAATTATTTACAGTTTTATTTAGTGTTCTGTTTCACTTTGTTTTGAATTTACGGGTTGTAAATTCATGACTTCTTTTCACTTATATTCCTTTGTTTAGGTTCTTGTCGGTGCTCTCTCGAGCTGACTTGTATAGTATACCATCCATTTTGGTCTTTGTCAAGGGTTTTTTACAATTTATTTTATTTTATTTTTATTCCCTGAATCTCCCTTATCTCCTTGCTTCCAGCGTTTTTGTCTTCGTCTTTTGAAAAATTATTTTAAAATTATTTTTATTTTTTATAAAAAAAGATGCCTTTCGGCATCAATTAGTTTTCATATTCCATCATGAATTTTCTCTTTCGTTTTGTCGACCTGCTAAGCAGTAAATAAGCCTTACCTCTTAAGAGCATAAAGACTGGCATCAGTATTGAGGTCAGTACTCTCGCCCACATAGGGATAGTTAAGAATCCATTTAGATATCCGCCGCTTAATGTCTTTAATAATAAATACGGAACGGATATGAGTGTCCACGGCACAAAGTTGTCTCTTATGAAATTAAGTGCCCTCTTTATGGCTGCAAGTCCACCAACATCGTCGACATAAACCGCCTCAAACCACGAGCCCAAGATAAGTTCTTCTATTATAAATAATATTGTCACCGAGAGGATTCTAGATTTTGTTAGGTCTAATTTGGATACTCCAAATATTATATAATAAGAAGCAAATTGATAAATTAGTTCTATTATATATATTACGAAGAAGGTGTTCATGATATTTATAAAATAGTGTTCCAAATAGTATTTGAAGTCCCTATTTGGAATTCTATTTGCAACTACCATATTATTCATTATCTTGGCTAGTACTGACAAGAGCAAGATTTGAATAAAGTAGTTGATTATATAACCTAGATTTGCTATTAATCCACTTGCGAAAAATACAGAAGCAAGTGAGCTTAAAAAACTTACCAGCCCGCACAAAAGGATAAAGGCCAGGCCATTTTTCTTTAATGCCTGAGCCGTATCCTTGATACTTTTAGAAAATACGTATTTTAAATCCCGCATTACATCTTCTCCGGTGTTTCCATGCCAAGCAAACTTACTCCAGATTTAATGGCAGTTTTTGCCATTAGTGAAATGCCCAATCTGTGTTTGGTTAGCCCCTCATCATCGGTGTTAATTTGGTTATTATAATAATAACGGTTGTATTCTTTGACGATTTCCATTATTTGTCTGGATACTAAATAAGGTTCGAACTTTTCAAAGGCATCCATAATTACATTTGGCAATTTGTAAATCTCTTTCATCAAGACAACTTCATCGTCATTTAAATATTCGCTTTTTATATCATCAAAAGAAGCCTTGGATCCAGATTTTTCTATTACACTATTTGCTCTGGCGTAAGTGTATTGAACATAGGGTCCAGTCTCTCCGTCGAATGATAAAGTCCTATCCCAATCGAAGACATAGTCTTTAATCCTTTGGTTGTAGAGCTCTTGGAATTTAATGGCGCCAATGCCAACTTGTCTGGCCACATCTTCTTTGTTTTCAAGTTCAGGGTTTCTTTCATTTATAATTTCAAGAGTCTTTTCTTCGGCCTTGTTAATAACATCTTTCAAATATAAGACCTTGCCTTTTCTTGTAGACAGAGCTCCGTCTTTAACACTGACCATACCAAATGATACGTGTTCACAATCCTTGGACCATTCATAACCCATTAAACCCAGCGTTTTAAAGAGCTGTTTAAAGTGTAGGTTTTGTTCGGTCGCAACGACATAGAGATTTTTGTAGAACTCATAATTTCTGTACCTATATTCAGCAGTAGCTATATCCCTGGTTGCATAAGTTGTTGTACCATTTGATTTAGTGATAATGAGTGGAGTTGTCCCATCATCAAATTCTACAATTTCGCAACCATCTGACTCGGTCAAAAGATTTTTGCTTCTGAGTTCTTCTACAACTTCTGGCAGGTAGTCTTGGTAAAAGGCCTCGCCATTATAGGAATCAAATTCAATCCCCAGCCTATCATAAACTGCGTTGAATTCCTCAAGGCTCAAGTCCCTCATCCACTTCCAAAGGCTGACTGCTTCCTCATCTTTTTCCTCCAACTTTTTAAACCATTCGTGAGCAACTTCTCTCTTTTCAGGATTCTCTTCGATTTCTTTATTCATCCTTACATATAATTTTAAGAATTCATCAATAGGATTCTTTTCAATTTCATCCTTGTCGCCCCATTCCTTGTAGGCGGCGATAAGCATGCCAAATTGAGTTCCGTAATCGCCCAAGTGGTTGACGCCAACAGGATCAAAACCAATTCTCTTGGCAATCCTGTAAATGGCATTGCCGATTAAGGTACTTCTAATGTGGCCAATGTGGAAAGGCTTGGCAATGTTAGGAGATGAGTAGTCGATAACTACATGTCTGCCTTGGCCAAAGTCACTTTTGCCGTATTCTTCGCCATCAGCCTTAAAGCTTTCAACCAAAGAATCTTTGAGTTTATCTTTGCTAATAAAAAAGTTTAGATAAGGACCAACAGCTTGAACTTTTTCAAAATCTGGCTCAAAGTCGATTGAAGATTTAATTTCTTCGGCTATAGCTTGGGGGGCTTTTCTCATGGTCTTTGCAAGGGCAAAACAAGGAAGAGCCAAATCTCCCATGGTCCTGTCTTGCGGAACTTCTATAATTTTTTCAAGTTCTTCTGTGCTTAAATTAATCTTATCTTTTAACTTGTCTATCAATATCTTTTTAAAATCCATATTTCCTCCCTATTTTAAAGTGACAACTGTCACGCCTGTATCGCCTTCTCCAACTTCGCCCAACCTATAAGATTTAACGTGTGGATGATTCCTTAATAATTCATGGGTTGCCTTTCTGAGAGCTCCCGTCCCCTTACCGTGAACTATGGTTGCCTCCTTGAGACCACTCATAACGCAATCGTCTAAATACTTATCTACCCGATCATAGAGTTCCTCGGTGTCAACTCCGCGCAAGTCTATTTCTGTCTTAATGTCCATGGCCTTAGTATTTCTAAAGGAAGATTTTTTTCTTTCCTTCTGTGGCTTGGCATCCATGAGATAAATATCCTTTAGGTTTGAATTTACCTTTAAGATTCCAACCTGAACGATCAAGTCTCCATTTTCATTTGGCAGGTCCACAACTTGGCCAACCTTATCTATGGAAATAATCTTAACTGTACTTCCAATTTTAACATCTTCAGCGCTGACATTTGACTTTGGCAAGCGTTTTTTATTATCGCTCTGCAACTTGTCAATATTTTTTCTAATATGAGTCCGAGTTTCTTGGATTTCTCTGGCGCTATTGTTATCAATGCTATGAACAAGCTTGTTGGCGTCTTTGATTATCTCTTCGTAATCTCTCTTGGCCTTTTGATATATTTCCCTGGCCTCTTCATTGGCCTTGTCAAGTTCTTTTCTGGCTTTTTCTTTTAACTTTTCAATTTCTTCTTTATTTTTTCTTTCTCGGTCTTCAAATTCTTTTAGCTTGCTTTCGTATTCAGCCTTTTGAGTTTCAGCGTAGACTTTGTTTTTTTCTATTTCCGCCAAAACATTCTCAAATTCTAGATTGTTTTCGCTAATATATTCTTCAGCCTTTATGATATATTCATCCGCTAATCCAAGTTTCTTTGAAATTTCAAAGGCGTTTGACCGACCAGGGAGGCCAATATTTAACCTGTAAGTCGGCTTCAAACTTCCGACATCAAATTCCATACTGCCATTTACAACCCCGTCTGTGCTTAAGGCATAGAGTTTGAGCTCAGCGTAGTGAGTTGTGGCGAGGACTTTTACATCCTTTTCCCTTAGAGAATCTATGATGCTCATAGCCAGGGCTGCCCCTTCGGTTGGGTCTGTACCAGCACCCAGCTCATCAAATAAATACAGAGAATTTTCTTCCTTGAAAGATAAAATATTTACAATATTTACCATGTGAGATGAGAAGGTCGACAAACTTTGCTCAATGGATTGCTCGTCGCCAATATCAGTATAAATATTTTTGTAGATTGGAATCTTGGACCCTTCCAAAGCTGGTATAAAGCAACCGCTTTGAGCCAGAAGGGAAATGATTCCCGCCGTTTTTAATACAACGGTCTTACCACCTGTATTAGGTCCAGTGATAACCAAAACCTTTAAGTCTGAATCCATTTCTATATCAGTTTTAACTACGACTTCTGGATCTATTAACGGGTGAAACATCTGTCTGATATCCACGGACCCGTCGTCAGTAAAAATCGGTTTTGTGTGCCCGTGTTCTATTGCGTACTGGGCCTTGGCATGGAGAATATCGAGTTCAGTCATTAGTTCAAAATTATAGGTGAGCTCGTCCTTAGCCCTGCCAATCCGATTTGAAAAATCTTTAAGTATTCTGTTTATTTCTTCATCAATTTGAATTTCGATTTCACGAATTTCATTATTTATATTTACAATGCTTTGAGGCTCAATAAAATAAGTGCCACCGCTGGAGCTAACATCATGGGTAATACCAGAGATCATCCCCTTGTACTCGCGTTTAACAGGAACAACGTACCTGCCTTCACGGACAGTTATCAGAGCGTCTTGCAAATACTTTTCATTGGCCTTTGAATTTACAAAAGACTTGAGCTTTTCGTTAGCCTCTTCAGTTTTTTGAATCTTCTTCCTGTTGAGAGACCTCAAAAGTGGACTGGCGTTATTGGAAAGATTTTCTCTATCAACAATGGCCTTGTCCAGGTCTTTTAAAAGATTTTGGTCAATGGTAATTAGCTTTATTAGCTCTCCAGCCTTGTTAGCTTCGATACTAATATTTTTTAAGTCGCTGGCCAATTTCAAAGCGTGGAGGATATCATACAGAGATGAAATTCCCAGGATTCCACCAATGCTTGCCCGTTTGATGTAATCCGTGTAATCAACCAGGCCACCGAAATATAAGTTTCCGACCTGGCCAATTAATTTCATCGTGTCATCAAGCTTATCCAAAGCAAGCTTAATCTCCAGCTGGCTATCAAAGGGCTGGGCAGTTTTTATGCAGGTCTTGCCGTATTCGCTACCAGCAAAGTCTGAAATGATATTCATAATCTTATCGAATTCTAATGTCTTTAAAGATTTGCCTTCCATTAAACTCCCCTTCTGTAATGTCCCCTTGTGTATTCAAAGCTTATATCTTTATTGTCAAAGAGATATAATTTTACCTGGTCAAGATTTTCATCAACCTCAATCATAATCATATCCGCATTTATATTTTCTATTCTTTCCCCCATAAAGAGTGGTTTGGAATTGTATATCCTATAAACTTCTCCATGCTTTTCCACTGGAAAAATCTCATTTTTTATATCCATAATCTCGACCCTTTTATTTTGATCAAGTTCAGTTTTTATGTCTGGATGGACCGCCTTGTTAGTCATTGACACAGTCCTGGTATAATATTTTAAAATAAATCTCGAATCGGTTTTGGACTGAAGACTTTCGATTTCCTTCAAACTTATCTCCCTGGACGGAATAATATTTGAAATACCTTTGGTCTTTAAATAATTAATGGCATAGGAATTGGTAATATTTAATCCATCACCTGCAATAACATCAATTTCACCAGCCAAGTCTAATAATCCATAATTATTTACTTCAAGAGCGTCGACCAATCCATTTTTTATAAAGTTCCTAGCTCTATCAATATAATCCTTAGTTGCCACAGACGGCGTAATTAAAATTGTCTTATAAGACTTATCCTTATAAAATTTAAAAACTTCTTCGTCCATGGTTTCAGTGGCCACATATTCAAAATCTTTATCCAAATCAACCTTACCCTTAACTATAGCGCATAGGATCGGTTTTGATTTTTTATTATTAATTACTTTATTTGCCTCAAAGTCTTTAGCTTTTTTAATAGGCTGAATTTCAATTAATTTTTCTATGGCCGACCGCCTGAGGTCATTTAAAACTGACTTTGGCACAAAAGCATCAGCCGCCAGGTTTATATTAACCGCCGGCGTTTCAAAAAATGTATCCCCAACTCTTGAGAGTTGGTCTATAATTATATCTTTATCAAGCGGCTTCCTGGCCTCTTGCAAAATATAATCGCTAGTGTATTCTATATATTTAAAATTTGAATTTGCAATTACCTTTATGGGCTCACCCACATTTCCAGAGACAGTAAATTCCAAGGGTAATTTCCTTGGCTCGTTTACTCTTGCTAAGCCATCGTATAATCTAGCTGAATAATTCCTGTAAACCTTGGCTCCCTCTTGGCTCTTTTCATCCAATTTAATCTGCTGGCCAGATTTATAAATCTTATCGACTTTTATCCCAGTTGATTTTCCATTTTCATCTGGAAATGTTAAGCCATCGCCTGGATTTAAATCTTCATCTAAGCTGATGTAAAAATCCTTACCTTTTTTTATAATTTTACCAACCAGGCTGCCAATATGTTTTGGAGAATTTTTATTGATTAAATCATCCTTGTCCCCAGCAAACAAAAAGCCCTTGGTAAAGCCTCGGCTAAAGGCATCAGTCACATTCATTTCCTGGTCGTGAGAAATATTTTCGCCGTCCAAGATATCCCTGTAAAATTTCGTAATAGTATAGACGTACTCCTTGGACTTCATCCTGCCCTCAATTTTAAAGGAGTCAGCTATACCGACTAGCTTAGGCAAATCAAAAGAAGAATTTAAATCCTTCATAGACAGATAAAAACCTTCCTTATCAGTTGGCCTGCCGTCCACAAGAAGCCTGTATCTTTTCCTACACGGCTGAGCGCAGTCGCCCCTATTGGCCGACCGAGTTCCTATGGCCGAAGAAAAATAACAATCGCCTGAATAGCAAACACAAAGAGCCCCGTGGATAAAGACCTCTATGTCTACACTTAAGTCCTTCTTGATGTCTCTTATCTCATCAGCGGCTAGTTCTCTGGCGACAACCACTCTTTCAAAACCTAAGTCTCTGAGGTTTTTTACAGCGTAATAATTGTCAGCGGTCATCTGCGTGGACGCGTGCATCTCCAAGTCTGGATAAGCCTCTTTTAACAGGCTAAAAAGACCCAGGTCCTGTATAATAATAGCATCTGGCCCCTTGGATATTATCTGGTCGATAGTCTCCATCAAATCCTCCAGCTCACCATCGTACATAATGGTGTTTATTGCCAAGAAAATCTTTTTATCCATCATATGGGCGTATTTTATTAAATAATCTAGCTCATCTAGGCTTAAATTTTTTGCAAGTTTTCTGGCACTGTAGGATTTAAGGCCAGTATAAACTGCGTCGGCCCCAGCATTAAAAGCAGCTATGACCTCGTCAAAGCCACCTCCAGGAGCCAGCAGTTCTCCCTTATTTTTTGTCAATATTTTTCTCCGCCTTGTTTTGGTAATCTTTTTCCAATTGCATTTTCAGTTTAATAATTTCGTTGTCTCTCTTCCTGACCAAATTATCTAGCTCTTCATTTTTACCTTCTAGCTTTTTAATTTGATCTTCTAACTTTTTAATCTCCAAGTCAGAATTATCCTTGGTCCCTTGAATTTCATCAAGCTTAGCATTAACAGAATTTAATTTATCCTGGGTGCTAGCTATATCGTCAGCAACATTCAAGAGGCAAAGGGCACATGCATCCGCATAGTCCAGCCTTGGGTTTTTGATAACCAATTCCTTAATCTTGGAGTTTACATATTGAGTCAAACGGTCTATATACCTGTCCTCATACTCACTAGTGACATTATATTTTCTACCGTAAATGTCAATTTGTGTGCGTTTCATTATCTTAATTTACCTCCAAATTTTTCGCTTACATCGCTGATTAGTTCATCAGTGATATTTTTTATTTCCTCTTCTGATAGAGTATGGTCTTTGGAACCAATGACAGCTTGGATAGTCAAACTTCTGATCTTATCGCCCAGCTTGTCATCCTTGTATTCATCGTAATATAAAATGTCATTCAAGTAGTCAAAGCCCTTAGAAATAATTTGTTCTTTGATATCACCAAAGGAAACTTTATTTTCAAGTTCAAAGGAGAACTCGCGTCTGACCACTGGGAATTTACCTGGAGCCAGATACTTGTTAACTTCAACAAGCTTGTCAATAATCTTATCCAAATAAATATCCGCTATATACGTCTTCTTTAGGCCGAAGTTTTCTAGAACATCCGGATGAATTTCTCCAAATATGCCGATAATTTCGCCATCTAATTCTAGCTTGGCTGCCCTACCTGGGTGGAAGGTCTTGTTATCAAGTCTAGAAATATTGTAGTCTTCTACTTTCAAGAATTTCAAAATGGCCCTTAAAGTTTCTGACAAATCATAGAAGTCCCCATAATGTGAGTGCATTATAGTAAGGTTAGTGCTTTGCTTGTAATCGTCTCCGTCCTTGGCAAAGACTGGAGAAATTTCAAAGCACCTTAGCTCGCCATTAAATCTGCGTGAGTTTTTGGATGCGATTTCCATAAAGTGTGGGATGGCGCTTGGACGCATAATAGAAAATTCTTCCCCAAGTGGATTGATAATCTTAACCATGTCATCTTCAACTGCCATACCGCAATCTTCGAGTAATTTCTTGCCGACGAATGAATAGGTCAGGGTTTCCATGTATCCGTATCCTTGCATAAAGCGACGGATTTTATTGGTCCAAGTCTTCATCTTGGATTCATAGCCAACAGTCAAGTCGGATTTTATCGGTTGGTCTTCGATATTTCCGTAACCGTAAAGCCTGCCGACTTCTTCAATCAAGTCAGCTTCTATTGATAGGTCATCCCTAAAGGATGGAACGCTTGAAATGATCTTGCCATTTTTTTCTTCAGATGGAATTTCAAGAGCATTTAATTTTTCTAGCATATAAGCCGTAGACAAGTCTGTGCCCAAAAGTTTATTTAACCTTTCAGGTCTTAGTTCAATTGTCTTTGGTTCGTATTCTTCAATTTTATATTCCTCATAAGCCGCGCTTAAATCGTACAATCTTTGAGCTAAATAGAGGGCCCTCTTGATAGCCTGCCTTGGCATAGTCTTATCAAGTGGCTTAGAGAACCTGCTTGCAGCTTCTGATGAAAGGCCAAGCCTCTTTGAAGTCTTTCTGATTTGAGCCTTGTCAAAATGTGCTCCTTCAAAGACTACGCGCTTGGTGGTCTCATCAATTTCTGAATTGGCAGCCCCCATTACTCCTCCTAGAGCAATTATTTCACCGTTAGCTTTTATTAAAATATCTCCTTCTTCAACCTCGCGCTTGCTGTCGTCGAGTAGCAAAACTTCTTCCTTGGCCTTGGCTGTAGTAACTTCAATATCAGCCCTGCCGTCTTTTAAAATCTTGTCAAAGTCAAAAGCGTGTAATGGTACGCCTGTTTCTAGCATTACATAATTTGTAATGTCTACAATGTTGTTTACTGGACGAACGCCTGATTCCATAAGCCTAGTCTTAATCCACAAGGGGCTTGGCTTAATTTGAACTCCGTCGACCATACCGCAAATATAAGTTGCGACCTTGTCTGTATGGACCTTTACATCTAAGACTTTCTCATCAATTTTATCTGGATTTTCAAGAATCTTAATTGGCTCTCTTTTGATACCAAAAGTTGCTTGAGCTTCAATGGCCATTGAAAACACGCTTAGGCAGTCGGCCCTGTTAGGTGTGATTTCCAGTTCCAATGAATCGTCTTTTAAGGCTAAAACTTCAAATATATCCTTACCGAGTTCTGTATCCCCTGGCATAATTAAAAGTCCATCCAAGCTTTCCTTTGGAATTACGTCCTTGGTAAAGCCAAGTTCTTGGAAGCTTACAAACATTCCGTTTGAAACAATTCCGCGGAAGTCGTGTGGGCCAATTTCTGTTCCATCAGCTAAGACTGCTCCAGGTGTTGCAACTCCAACTACATCTCCAACCTTCATATTGGTTGCTGCAGTTACAATTACGTCCTTCCTGTCGCCAAAATCTACGTCGCAAACAGTTAGCTTGTCAGCGTTTTCGTGCTTTCTCATGTCTGTAATCTTGGCAGTCACCACGCCCTTAACATGGCTGGATAGGCTGATGATTGATTCAACGTGTGTGCCCGAGTCACTTAGTTTTGATGCGATTTCAATTGTTGGCTCATCTATATTTACATACTCCTTTAACCAGTTTAATGATAATAACATTTCTACCCCCTAAAATTGATCCAAAAATCTCTTGTCGTTGTCAAAGAGCAGTCTTAGATTATTTATATCGTGCTTAACCATAACAAGTCTGTCCAGGCCCATGCCAAAGGCAAAACCCGTATAAACTTCAGGATCAATGCCACAGTTTCTCAAAACATTTGGGTGGACCATACCGCAGCCCAAGAGTTCCATGGACCAGCCAGTGCCATTGCATTTTTCGCAGCCCTTGCCTCCGCAATTTGTGCAAGTTACGTCAACTTCGAAGCTTGGCTCTGTAAATGGAAAATAGTGGGGCCTAAATCTGGTGTCCAGTTCTTGGCCAAAGAGTTCAATGAGAACAGTTTTTATTGTGCTCTTAAGATTTGCAATTGAAATATCTTTGTCAACTACCAGGCCTTCAATTTGGTGGAACATTGGTGAGTGGGTATCGTCCACTTCGTCATTCCTAAAGGTCCTGCCTGCTGAAATCATCTTTAGCGGAGCACCATATTCTTTCATAGCCCTAATTTGAACCGGTGATGTGTGACTCCTTAAAACATGGTCCTTATCCATATAAAAGGTATCGCTCATATCACGGCTTGGGTGATCAAGAGGAGAATTGAGGAGGTCAAAGTTATTTTCTACAGTTTCAATTTCTGGACCGTCCAAAACCTTAAAGCCCATTGAGAGGAATAAATCTTCCAGCTGCCTCTTGGTTTCAGCTAATGGATGAAGATGGCCAATGTCCTTTTGCTTTTTAGGAATTGTAACGTCCAAGTATTCTTTTTCAATAGTAGCTTGTTTTTCTGCTTCCTTTAGCTCGGTCATCTTTTCTTCGATAGATTCTTCCAGATAATCTCTAATTTCATTTGCAACCTTGCCCATCTTTGGACGTTCTTCAGCAGAAAGCTTGCCCATTTCCTTTAAAATATCAGTTAGCTTACCTTTCTTGCCAAGGTATTCCACCTTGGTGTCAATTATACTTTGAATTGAATCAGCAGAATCAAGTCTTCCTTTTACCTCTTCTCTTAAATTCATTAACTTGTCTAACATTTATACCTCCGTAAATATATACATCAAAATTCCAGCAGCCACGCCCAGATTCAAACTCTCAGCGTCACCCCTCATTGGTATTGTAAATTTATCATCGCACATGGCAACCAATTCATCGCTAAGGCCCTTGGACTCATTGCCAAAGGCGACTATGGTCTTGCCATTTGTAATCTTTTTGCTCTTGCCGTGTGGCAGAGTCCCCACAATTTTGTAGCCGTCTGTCTTTAGTGACTGCAAATCTTCTAGGTCCATGGACCTTAAGTTTACTCTGAAAATTGACCCCATAGAGCTTCTTACGACCTTGTCATTATAAAAATCAACCGACTGGTGACTAGTGATTACTTCCTTGATGCCAAAGGCATCTGCAGTCCTAATAATGGTCCCCAGATTACCCGGATCAGAAATATCCTCCAGGTAAATAATTAAATCCGACAAAGGCTCGTTTGAAAATCGTTTCTTAACCAAGGCTATGGACTCTCGTCCGCTCACAGTTTGCGAAAGCTTTTTTATTATTTCTTCCGACACGACCGTGCCCCTTATATTAAAATTTTCAATCAAGTCCTCCGCGTAAGTCTCGCTAACCAAGACCTCTTCTATGTAAGCCCCGGTCCTCAAAGCCTCCTCCAACATGGTAAAACCCTCCACCATAAAGTGGTCGGACTTCCTAGCGTAAGAAGCGTTTGAAAGCTTGCGGATTTCCTTTACTATTTTATTGTTCAAAGAACTTATCATAAGCCCCCCAATCAACCATTATAAATATACTTATATAGGCTATATTATACTACTAACGACCAATAAATTCAATCATTGACTTGATTTTCAAAGATAATTAACTTTTAAAAATAAAAATGAAATTATTTAAAAAATAAAATTTAAAAATACAATGATTTTGAAAATCAAGATAAATTTAATTTTAAACAATAAAATTTTTTAAAACAAAAATGAGAGGCGTCCTACCTCTCATTTACATAGACTGTTTTATTTTTAATTTCAACCACATGGCTGCAGTAATCCATGATGTCCTTGTTGTGACTTATAATAAATATTATCTTGTCGTCAACATTTTTCAAAACTTCAGTCAAGATTTCTGTCTCAGTCTCCTTATCCAAAGATGATGTTGGCTCATCAAGGATTACAATCTTGGCATCTTCTGTAAAATATCTGGATAGGGCAATTCTTTGCTTGTCCCCGCCAGACAAGTTTGCTCCATTTTCTACAATCATTTCATCCAAGTTTTTAAACTTTGATAAAAACGGCATAGACTCATAAACTTTTCTTGCAAGTGGCTTTCTACCAAAGTTTAAATTATTGTAAATGGTATCCGTAATGATCGGAGTGTTTTGTGAATAATAGGAAACAGCCTTTAAATATTCCGAGTTTTTTATATCCTCGATAGGAATGTCATTAACATAAATCCCCTCAGCCTCTCTGAACTTGGCTATTAATTTTACTAGCGTGCTCTTGCCTGTTCCGCTTTCACCCATAATGCCCACAATATCGCCTTTATTAAATTCCATCTTGACATCGTTAAGCAAATTTTTCCCCATTACATCAACTGATTTAATGTCAAAGGAAATCTTGTCCAAATCCTCAGGCATATCTTTGCTGCCATCATGGTCTTCAAAATTAATCAAGGTCATTAAAAACTCATCAGCAGCCCTGACTTCTGCAAGGCCAAGATTAGTATATGTTAAGCCACGAATGGCATTTGAAAAATATGGGAAAACTAATATTACATAAACGACTCCGCCGAATGACTCCTGATTATTAAGAGCAAGAGCTGCCAGGAAAATTATGGTCAGGTTTTGTATAATTTGATTTAAACCTACCAGCAAACCCGATGCCCCATTGGCCACATAATTCACCTTTTTTCGAACACCTTCTGATTTTAATATATTGTCAGAAAGTATAGGCAAAAGCCTTTCATTTTCTGCATTTTGCTTAATAAAATCCGCCTGTGATACGACTGAATTAATATTTCTATTGGACTCTGTGCTTGCTTTCATAAGGCCAACAGATAGTTTTCCAAGTTTTCTGTTAAGAGCTCTAAATCCAAAGTAGTGAATAGGTATGATTATAAACATTAAAATAGCTGCAATATGGTTTAAATTCCAAGCAATTATTATAGTTACTACAATAGTAACAACGTTTACCAAGAGGGCTGGAATCAGGTCAAAATAAAAACTAGCATAAGCCTCTGCAGCATTATAAGTAAGCTCTCTGATTGCAGTCGGACCTTCCTCTATATACTTGTCGTATTTTAATTTGAAAACGTCTGTATAAAGCAAGTCGCTAGCCCTGCCATGATACTCTTGGACCAATTGGTTTTTTGTAAATACAGAAACAAAGTCCACCAAATAACCTGCTGCCAAGAGCAAGATAACCTTTGCAATGTCCTTGGCCCCAATAGTCCCAACATTTTCAATTGTATTATTAAGAGTAATAGGTGCAATTACAAATAAAATTGCCGAGAGTAAGGACAAGGCTAAGAGCAATATAAAGCCAGACTTATTTACAATCTTGAACATATTTTTCTTTTTTATTTTTAAATTATTCTTCATCTTTAAATCATTCTGCATTTTCAACCTCCTTAATAAATATATAATCCCACAAAAAACATTCCTACTTTTAATTATATACCCCCCCAATTTTTTGTCAAATAAAAAGAGAGGTTAAATATACCTCTCCAAAGATCTCTTTATATCTCTTTCTTTCATTGACTCACGCTTATCGTAGAGTTTTTTACCGCGAGCAATGGCTATTTCCATTTTGATCAAGCCGTTTTTTAAATAAAGGCTAAGTGGAATTACCGCCATCCCCTTTTGCATAACTTCCTGGTTAATCCTCAGAATTTCCCTCTTGCTTAAAAGTAGCTTGCGGTCTCTTAATGGGTCGACATTAAAAATATTGCCTTCTTTATAAGGACTTATGTGCATACCCACCACAAAGGCCTCGTTATTTCTAATGACACAATAGGATTCTTTTAAATTAGCCTTGCCAGCGCGTATGCTTTTTACTTCCGTTCCCTTTAAGGCAATGCCTGCCTCATAAGTTTTCTCTATAAAATAATCGTGCCTAGCTTTTCTATTGGTCGCTAGAGTTTTTTCCATACTCATCCTCCCCCACGAATTCAAAATCTATCTGCATCCTAGAAACGCTAACGTTAACTACCTTTACATAAACTCTCTTGCCCACTTCAAGGTCTCCGTCAAAGTTTTTCGCCCTAGCCGTCATGGTCTTTTCGTCAAATCTATAATTTTCAATGTAGTCTGCATGGACCAAGCCTTCAACCGTGTTATCCAGCATAGCAAAAATTCCAAACTCGACCACGCCGCTAATCTTGGCCGGATAAACTTCGCCAATCTTTTCTTTCATGTATTCACATTTTTTAAGCTGAATGGCATCTCTTTCAAGTTCTAAGACGACTCTTTCAACTGAGGTTGCTCGTTCGCCAATTTCCTTGGCTTGGTCTTCAAAGATTGAAATGTTTTTCTTTGATAATTTGCCCTCCATATCCATGGACATAATCCTGTGAATAAATAAGTCTGGATACCGCCTGATAGGCGCGGTAAAATGCGAATAATTTTCCAAAGCAAGAGCAAAGTGGCCTTCGTTTTCGTCTCTGTAATCAGCCTTGGTCATGGACCTTAAAACCAAATCATTTATCCTTTCAAAGGCGTCCATGTTCTTGGCCTTTTCCAAAAGCTCTTGGAATTTTTTGGCATCCATGTCGTCTTCGACCTTTAATCCATAAGGTCTAAGGAGAGTCCTAAGAGTTGCAATCTTTTCATCAGTCGGTGCTTCGTGGACCCTGTACAAAAATGGAAACATCTTTACAAAATACTTGGTAGCCACCATTCTGTTGGTGATAATCATAAATTCTTCTATAATTCTTTCGCTAAGTCCCCGGTCTCTGACCTTAATATCAGTGACCTTGCCCTTGTCATCAGTTGCAATCTCAGGCTCTATGGACCTAAATTCAATTGTGCCTCTTTGAACAGAGGCTTTTTTTAATATTTCATACAGATCCTTGCAGGCATTTAAAAAATCCCCAATAGAATTGTATGGCTCAATGGATTCACCATCATAAAATTTATTTAAGTCTTCGTAATTTAACCTATAATCAGATTCTATAATTGATTTGTCAATTGAAAGCAGCTCAGCCTTGCCAGACTTATTAACCTTCATCCTAACCGACATGGCATAGCGGTCTTCGTTAGGATTTAATGAGCAAACCCCATTTGAAATCACTTCTGGCAGCATTGGAATTACCAGGCCTGGCAGGTAAATACTCATCTGCCTATTATAGCATTCACGGTCAAGCTTAGAATAAGATTTTACATAGTGGCTGACATCTGCAATGTGGACAGTGAGTATATAAGAATCTCCGTCGACCTCAATTGAAATTGCGTCGTCAAAATCCTTGGCGTCCTTGCCATCTATAGTTACAGTTAATAAGTCCCTATAATCTTTTCTGTCCTTAGGTACAATCGCTTCCTTTGAGACCTCATCAGCTTCTCTTAAAACTTCGTCAGTAAAAGTTGCAGGTACACTAGCATCCACAACCAGAGACATTAGGTCCACGTGCTTTTCGCCCTTGAAACCAATAAACTCTTTTATCTTGGCCCGATAAACTCCCCTGCCCTCGTCAAAGGAAATTATTTCGACCCTATAAAGTCCGCCTTCCCTTAAAGAGTATTCATCATAATTTAAAATCTTAAGTGGATATGAGAGTTCTCTTTCAGCTTGGATAATTAATTTCTTCCGTCTTTTAATAGCCATACCAACCAAGGACTTGTTTGTAAAATCCACAGCCTTTACAAAAGCTATCTCTCTGCCCCTTTCCTTGCCGACAATTTCATATTCAACTATATCTCTATCCATGGCTCCCATGGTTTTGCCAGCTGGTACAAAGTAATCGTCTCCGTCCTTGTTTTCTATAAAGCCATAGTTTTGCCTGGTGGACATAAAGGTTCCCTTGTAAACTTTGGCAGGACCTATCTTTACATTGCCTCTTTGATCCATATGAATAGTCCCCTCGGAAACCATTTGGTCAAGGGTCTTATAAAATTTTCTCTTGTCCTTTTTGCTAATGCCGAGGATTTTTTGCAATTTGTCCTTGTCCACAGACTTAAGCTCAGCCACGACCATTTTAATTTTTTCTTTTATTTTCATATGAACCTCCTAAAAAAACTCTAAACAAAGTCTAGAGTTTTTTATCTTACAGTTTGGATCCAAAACTTGTCTTATTAAATAAGTCTGCATCAAACCTATAATTAGTTTCTTTTTCTTCTTCATTAGCCTTAATGGCTATGTCAATCATCTTGTCAAGGACGGCCTTAAAGGTATAGCCCATGTCCTCCCACAGATAAAATCCGTAGGAACCCGGCAGGGTGTTAATTTCATTTACAAAAAGTTCCTTGTCCTTGTTGCAAAGAATATCTATGCGAGCATTGCCCCTGGTGTCCAAGCAAATAAATGCTTCCTTGGCTAACCTTTGAGCTTGGGCTGCCAATTCTTCGTCTTCCAAAAATTTATGCTTGCCACCAGTTATCTTTGATTTTGAACCGGCTTCGTATTTTTTCTCGAAGGAATAAAATTCGCCAACGCCTTCAGGCACTTCGACTCTGGATACTTCGACATCGCTCTTCATTCCCATTACACCGACATTAAATTCAACTGCGTCCACAACTGATTCTTCAACGATAATTTTTCTGTCAAATTCCTTGGCGATTGCAATTGCATCTCTTAGACTGATCTCATCAGTCGCTTCCTTGATGCCAATGCTTGAACCCAGGCTTGCTGGCTTAACATACATTGGGAATTGGAGCTTGGCCATGAGCCCTTGGATAATATCACTTTCATGCTTTTCATAGTCTGACCTATAAAACCACATGTGCTTAACTACAGGAATATCGTTTGCCTTAAAGACATCCTTCATAATAATCTTGTCCATGCCTAGAGATGAAGACATAAGAGATGGACCTGTAAAAGGAATTCCATTGGTTTCAAAAATTCCTTGGATGGCCCCGTCTTCTCCATGTGAACCGTGAAGGCCGTTTAGGACACAATCAATTTCGATTTTTTCTTCCTTGGCAAAGAGGCCGCCTTTTTCAATATATAAATTGTGGTCGCCATAATTTGTCGCAAATCTAACAGACTTTTTATCTTTAAACTCATTGGTCTTAAAGCACCTAAAGTCCTTGTAGCAATCCCCAGTAAACATTTGCCCGTCCTTGTCTATAAAAACAGGAATGACATTGTATTTATTTTTGTCTAAATTTTCTATGGCTTGGATGCCCGTAATAACACTTACTTCGTGTTCAACGGCCCTGCCCCCATAGATAACAACAATATTTTTCATCTTTCACCTCTAATAAATATCTGTAAGATCATTTTCAAATAAAACTACATCGCCAGGCGATAAAATTTCACCCAAGAGCTTTGTCGCATCGTCCAAAGTATCCACCCTATAATTCTTGTGGTCGATATTATCGGTCGCTTCAACTCCCCTGTGGACATCGTCTGCAATTTTTTTACCAACTAAAATCGAAATGTCGGTCATCTTGGCAATTTCCTCGCCCAGTTTAAAGTTTTCGGTCTCTTGCAGGTCACCCAGCTCAACCATGCCAGGTGTAACAATGATTTTTTTGCCGCCTTCAAAGAGATTTAAAACCTCCAATGCAGCCCTGGCTCCATCTGGATTTGAATTAAAAGCATCATCAATTACAATGGCTCCGCCTGGATTTTTGATAATATTTAGCCTGTGCTCAACTTGTTCTAAGTTTGCAATGGCCTTTATAATGTCTTCCTTTTGCATACCAACTTCGATAGCAGCTTGGGTTGCCATTATAATATTTAAAATATTGTGCCTGCCCAAAAGTTTTGTATGGGCTTCCATAGGCCCATCGGCAAAGTTGATATCAAAAACCGTACCGTTTTCATTTATAGTTTTAATAGTAGCTGTCAGATCACCATTATCAATGCCAACCTTGTAGCAGTCTAAATTTCTCCTATTAGCTTCATTTAAGACCAACTCGCTATCTGCATTTACAATTATAGCCTTGTTTTTCAGGCCATCTGCAAGTTCAAATTTCGTTTTAATAATATTTTCTATAGAACCAAAAGTTTCCAAATGACATGGGCCGATGTTTGTAATAATACCAATATCTGGAAAAACTAGGTCAACTAGCTCCTTGATTTCTCCGATGTATCTGGCCCCCATTTCAGCAATGAAAATTTGGTGGCTTTCATTTAATTCGTTATTTATAATCTTGGACAGACCCATAGGAGTATTAAAACTCGATGGTGAACTGTAAACTCTTTTGTAATTAGACAAAATTTGCGCCAAGATCGTCTTTGTAGAAGTCTTGCCATAAGACCCTGTAATGGCAATAACAGTTAAGCCATTTATTTTTAGGTCTTTGATTTTATCTTGGGCCATCTTGTAAAATTTATTGTTAACCCTCTTTTCATGGGGATTAATAATATAAAGAGCCAGCATCATTATCCTTGATTGATAAAAATAAAGTAAAATTGCCACAAATATTATCAGTGAAACATAAAGCACATAGGCCATCGAATCCAGTTTTAGAAAGAATGAAATCGATAGCAAGGCCAGTAAGATAACCGCATTAATAACAGTATTTGTTATAAGGAGCCTCTTGGCCCTATCAGTGTAGACAAGCGGTTTCTTGGAATCGCTCATCTTGGTCTTGTCCTTAGAAAAGGAATAGGCCTTGTCCCTATTACTTGCTATCCACTCCTTGTATTCAGCAGGAATATAGCCAAGTTGTTGGACCATTTGCAAAAAATATGTGCTTCTAATATACAAAAGAATGTTAAATAGTCCAACCAATAATATTATCAAAATTACTTGTAAAGTTTCAAACATCTAATCCTCCAAAAATGGTTCTACCACATTTCTAAATCTTATTATATCATCTAAGTAAGAGTAATGTCCACCGTCGAGGACCTCCAGCTTGCAAGAAGGAATCTTCTCTTCCATCATCTGTCCCATCCAAAGTGGTGTATCCATATCATTTTTACCCCAAACGGCAAGAGTTGGAACATTTATATTTTCTAACTTTTCCGTTAGGTCTTCGTTTACAACCCTAACCAAAATCTTTCGCATAACTCCATCTGCACTTTTATAATCAGCTGACCCGTGTTTTTTATAAAATTTTTCCAGATTTTTTTCGCCCTTAAATAAGACATAAAGCTTTTTCATAAATTTAAAATATCTGATTCTAAATTTGCTTTTAAAGTCTAGTGGCGCTTTGATCCCAGATGCGTCAATCAAGACTAGTTTTTTAATTGGATGAGATGGCCTAGATGCGATTTCAATCCCACACTTGCCCCCGTAAGAATGGCCCAGATAATAGACATTGGTCAAATTTAACTGGTCCATAAACTTTAAAATTATGTCCGCATAATCGCTTGTACCAATGACATCTTTAGGCTTATCGCTCTTGTCATGTCCAGGCAGAGCCATGGCTATAACCCTATATTTATGTTTGAGGGAATTTATAACGGGTTTCATGGCGGCAATTGAAGCCCCCCAACCATGGACGACAAAGGCAACTTGGTCGCAATTTGCATTCTCCTCTTCATAATAAATTTTTATACCATCAATATCTATATACATAGTCACCTCATCTTAAATATGTAAGTATAATTTAAAAGGGGTGGCTGCCCACCCCTTCAAATTATTTTAAAATTAATCCGCCGATTTTCACAAATAATGGTGCAAATACAAGGCTGACGATTGTCATAAGTTTGATTAGAATGTTTAGTGAAGGTCCTGATGTGTCTTTGAATGGGTCACCTACTGTGTCTCCAGTAACAGCAGCCTTGTGAGCTGGGCTACCTTTTCCACCGTGAACGCCTGATTCAATATATTTTTTAGCATTATCCCATGCGCCACCAGCATTTGACATGAAGATAGCCATGAGAACACCTGTTACAAGTCCACCAGCAAGTAGACCACCAAGTGCTTCTGTGCCAAGTAGAACACCTACTAAAATTGGTGTAAGAACTGCCATTAGTCCAGGAATAATCATTTCCTTTAGAGCAGCGCCTGTTGAAATTTCAACGCACTTACCATATTCTGGTGTGCCTGTTCCTTCCATAATTCCAGGAATTTCTCTAAATTGACGTCTTACTTCTTCGATCATTTGGTTAGCAGCCTTACCAACAGCTTCCATAGTCATAGCACTGAATAGGAATGGTAGCATACCACCGATGAATAAACCAGCAATTGTTGATGGTTTTGTAAGGTCAATTGACTCTAGAGCAACAGCTTGGGTGTAGCTTGAGAAAAGTGCAAGTGCAGTTAGAGCAGCACTTCCGATAGCAAAACCCTTACCAACAGCTGCAGTTGTGTTACCAACAGCGTCAAGTGTATCTGTAATATCTCTAACACCTTCTGGGAGTTCAGCCATTTCAGCAATACCACCAGCGTTGTCAGCGATTGGACCATAAGCGTCAACAGCAATTGTCATAGCTGAGTTTGCAAGCATACCAACAGCTGCAAGAGAAATACCAAATAATCCTAGCTTTGGATCTGTCATTCCACCTGCAAGGTAGAAAGCAACGATAATACCAATAGCAATTGTAATAATTGGAACAGCAGTAGACATCATACCTACTGATAAACCAGAGATAATATTTGTAGATTCACCTGTTTCTGATTCTTCAGCAATCTTTTGAACAGGAGCATATTTTTCTGAAGTGTAGTATTCTGTAATCTTAGCGATGATGAGACCAACTGCTAAACCAGCTACAGTAGCGATAAAAGGTTTTGTGCTTCCAATAATATTTGCTGATAAGAAATAAGAAGCAATGACAGTTATGATTGATCCAACAAGTGTACCAGTGTTTAGAGCTTTTTGTGGATCATTGTCACCCTTAACAAATAGGGTCCCAATAATACTTGCGATTAAACCAACTGATGCAAGAGCAGCTACAAATAGAACGCCCTTGTCTGCGTAAGCAAAATATCCAAGTGTAAATGCTGAAATAGTAGCACCAACATATGATTCAAATAAGTCAGCTCCCATACCTGCAACGTCACCAACGTTATCTCCTACGTTATCAGCGATAACAGCAGGGTTTCTTGGGTCGTCTTCTGGGATACCAGCTTCAACCTTACCAACAAGGTCTGCGCCAACGTCTGCAGCTTTGGTATAGATACCGCCACCAACTCTAGCAAATAGAGCGATTGATGAAGCACCAAAACCAAAACCTGTAATGATATTAAATACATCTGCGTGGTCTTTAAAAATTAAATAAAATACTGTTGTTCCTAATAAACCAAGACCAACAACACACATACCCATTACAGTTCCGCCTGAGAAAGCTACGCTAAGAGCCTTGCTCATGCCATCTGTGTTGGCTGCATTTGCAGTTCTAACATTAGCCTTTGTTGCAACCTTCATACCGATAAGTCCAGCTAATACTGAGAAAATTGCACCAACTATAAAGCAAATAGCTGTTAGCCAGTCAATTGCAAGACCAAGTATTACAAAAACTGCAACAACAAATATCGCCATTGAACGATATTCCCTTCTTAAAAATGCCATAGCACCTTCGGAAATGTAGGTTGATAATTCATCCATTCTAGCATTTCCAACTGGTTGCTTTTTAATAAAAGAAGCTTTTATTAAAGCATATACCAGTCCTAGCACCGCTACTATCGGTGCACAATACAAAATATAATCCACTTTGTCCTCCTAAAAAATATTATTTTCGACTAAAAAACTGATAGCAAAAATGCAGTTACAAAAAATACTGCAGCTGCTATAATAGTCATTCTCTTTAATGTTGCGTCACGAGATACTCCGCGATCTTTACCCCATAATGCTTCTGGTGCTACCCCCATAATTACTGAGCTTTGGTCGCTACCTTCTTGTACCATCATGAGTGTTATTAGAGCAATTGAACTAATAAGTACAAGTGCATAAAGTACATACATCATATTACACCTCCATCTAATCTATAACAGATTAATTCTAACATAAAAGAATGTTTTTTTCAAGCATTAAAGGCCCTATTTGCACAAAAAAATGCCCCTAAAAAGGGGCACTGAATTTATTTTAGAAAAAATTCATTATTGCAGATGATATCATTGATTCAACAAATTTTCCAATGAGTGCTGCAACCAGTACAAAATAAATCATCGCAATATAAACTTTAATTCTCTTTCCAAACCTATCGTTAAACATTATATCTAATAAAGATACATTGTATTGGAGAACTGAAAATCCATATAATAACAAAGGCAGATCAGGATTTCTATCAAAGTAAGGAATTAGAGAAAGCAAAATCGCAAGCAAAACAAATGGAGCAGAAATGACTGTTTTGTTTGCAAGTCCATTTATAAACTTTTTAATGTCTCTGTTTCCCAAGTAATTCATGAGAAGCACAAGGCCTGTTGAAATGATAAACACAAATAATCCAAGTGATAAAGCACTAGAATTACCAAGCAAGGTTAAGAAAAAAACACCAAGAATTATTCCCAAATTAATTAGCGAATATTTAAAATTATCATCTTCTTGTTCGAAGTTTTGATTTGTTAATCTTTTCTTAAACCAAGCAAAGTAATTGCTAAAGTCAATGTTCACTTTATTTTGGCCTTGATAGTTATTTGCATATTGACGGTTATCTGCACCGTTTCCCCCGCCAGCTTCTTCAAAAGCAGACCCGCATTTGTTGCAGAACTTTGCACTATCATCAACTATGTTGTTGCAGTTTTTACATACTTTCATAATATCCTCCTCAAATATAACATAATTGTTACTATTATTTTATTTAATAATAACACATAAGAATATAAAATTCAACAAAAAAGAGAGGGCGTACCCTCTCTAATTTAAAAGTTTTCGTTTTCTTGTCTTTGAAGTTCTTTTAGAATTTCATTCATTGGCAAGTCACCAAGGATTTGTGGTTCTTCTTTTTCAACGACAGGTTTTTCCTCAAGTTTTTTCTTTAGAGGATCGTCATCTGATAGAGGAACGTCTATGTTTAGATATCTCTTAACGCCTGTACCTGCAGGAATTGTCATACCGATAATTACATTTTCTTTAAGTCCTAGCAAGTAATCTTCCTTGCCCTTGATTGCTGCATCTGCCAAGATTCTTGTGGTTTCTTGGAAGGATGCTGCCGACAAGAATGAATCAGTAGCCAGAGCTGCCTTTGTAATTCCCAGTAAAACTCTCTTTGCACTTGCAGGAATTTTTCCTGCAGCTTCCAATTCAGCATTTGCTGCTTTGAAGTCTGTAATTCCGACCAAAGTGCCAGGTATAAAGTCTGAGTCGCCTGCGTTTTCAATTCTAACCTTTGAAAGCATTTGTCTCATGATAATTTCAACGTGCTTGTCGTTAATGTCAACACCTGACATCCTATAAGCCCTTTGAACTTCTTTTACTATATAAGATTCAACCCCTTGAACACCCTTAACCTTAAAGATTTCGTGTGGGTTTATTGAACCTTCTGTTAGAGGATCACCGGCCTTAATTTCTTGACCGTCCTTAACTTTAATCCTTGAACCAAATACGATTGGATAGATTTCAGTTGCGTCTTTGTTTTCAACAACAACTTCCCTCTTCTTGTCTGATTCAACGATAGTAACTTTACCGTCGATTTCAGATATAACTGCAACCCCTTTTGGCTTTCTGGCTTCAAATAGTTCTTCAACACGTGGCAAACCTTGAGTAATATCCTCTGCCTTAGCTACACCACCTGTGTGGAAGGTTCTCATTGTAAGCTGTGTACCAGGTTCACCGATGGATTGAGCGGCGATAATACCAACTGCTTCACCGATATCCACCTTCCTACCATTTGCCAAGTTCTTGCCGTAGCATTTTCTGCATACGCCGTGTCTTGCATTACAGTGGAGGACAGATCTAACCTTTACGCTTTCAAAACCAAGGTTTTGAATCTTTGCTGCTATATCTTCTGAAATCAATTCGTCTTTTGAACAAATCAATTCGCCTGTATTAGGATCAACTATATCTTCAAATGGATATCTGCCTTCGAGTCTGTCTTTGAGTTCTTCAATAACTTCATTGCCATCTTTAAAGGCTGAAATTTCAAGATAATCTGTTGTTCCACAATCTTCTTCACGAACGATAACATCTTGGCTAACGTCAACGAGTCTCCTGGTCAAGTAACCTGAGTCTGCAGTCTTAAGAGCAGTGTCTGATAGACCCTTTCTGGATCCGTGACTTGATAAGAAGAATTCTAGAACGCTGAGGCCTTCACGGAAGTTTGACTTAATAGGAATTTCTACAGTCTTACCTGTTGATGAAGCCATCAGACCACGCATACCACCCAGCTGACGAATTTGGTTCTTGGAACCACGAGCACCTGATGTAGCCATAATATAAATGTTGTTGTCATGATCAAGTGATTCCATAAGTGCATCTGTAACCTCGTCTGTTGAGTCGTTCCAAATGTTAATTACGTGTTCGTATCTTTCTTCTTCACTAATCAGACCCTTTCTAAAGGCCTTTTCATATTTATCAACTTCTTTTTGTGACTTATCCAAAATCTCTTGCTTGTTTTCTGGAACAACAACGTCCTGCATGGATATTGAAATTGCACCAATAGTTGAATAGTAGTAACCCATGGATTTAATGTTATCCAAAAGTTCTGCTGTTATATTGTTACCATATTTATCATAGCATCTTTCGATAATCCGACCTAATGTCTTCTTGTCGACTGTTTTATCTATTTCAAGTGAGAACTTATCCTCTTCCCTATCTACAAAACCAAGATTTTGTGGAATCTTTTGGTTAAAGATAAATCTGCCAGCAGTTGATTCTACAATCTTGTGCGAACCATCTTCTAGAGTAACTCTTACCTTAACCCTGTCTTGAAGTTTGATTTGCTTTGTATCAAAAGCCAACATCATTTCATCATAGTCTTTGAAGGTGTGGATATTTTCTTGTTCATAAGTTGCATCCATGGTTAAATAGTAGCAACCCAAAACCATATCTTGAGATGGAACTGTAATTGGTTTGCCATCTTTTGGAGCCAAGATATTGTTTGTTGATAGCATGAGTAGTCTTGCTTCAGCTTGAGCTTCCACTGATAATGGAAGGTGAACAGCCATTTGGTCCCCGTCGAAGTCAGCGTTGTATGGCGGACATACTAGAGGGTGAAGCTTAATAGCCTTACCTTCAACTAGGATCGGTTCAAATGCTTGGATACCCAACCTGTGAAGGGTCGGTGCACGGTTTAGTAGAACTGGGTGGTCTTTGATAACCTTTTCAAGTTCATCCCAAACTTCTGGTTCCATCCTATCTATCATGCGTTTTGCATTTTTAATATTGTGAGCCTTGCCATTTGCAACTAGCTCGTGCATAACATGTGGTTTGAAAAGTTCAAGAGCCATATTTTTAGGCAGACCGCATTGGTAGAATTTTAAATCTGGACCAACAACAATTACAGAACGGCCTGAATAGTCAACACGCTTACCAAGTAGGTTTTGACGGAACCTACCTTGCTTACCCTTTAAGAGGTCGTTCAAGCTCTTTAACGGCCTGTTGCCTGCGCCTGTAACAGCTCTGCCACGTCTACCGTTATCAATAAGAGCGTCTACTGATTCTTGGAGCATCCTCTTTTCATTTCTAACGATAATTTCAGGAGCGCCTAATTCAAGTAATCTCTTTAAACGGTTGTTTCTATTGATAACCCTACGATATAAATCGTTCAAGTCAGAAGTTGCAAATCTACCACCATCTAGCTCAACCATAGGTCTAAGATCTGGTGGAATAACTGGGAGGGCATCCAAAATCATCCATTCTGGACGGTTGCCGCTCAGTCTAAATGCCTCTACAACTTCCAGTCTTCTGATAAGTCTGACACGTTTTTGTCCTGTGGCGTCTTCCAATTCTTTTTTAATTTCCTTAGAAATTGCTTCTGGATCAACTTCTTGTAAAAGTTCTTTGATAGCTTCAGCACCCATACCTGCTCTAAATTCGTTTGGATACTCGCTTTGCATTTGTTGGTATTCAGCTTCAGTGAGCAAATCCTTCTTGAGAAGCGGTGTGTTGCCTGGATCTATTACTACATAACTTGCAAAGTATAAAACTTTTTCCAGGGCTCTAGGACTAATATCAAGTATAAGTCCCATCCTTGAAGGAATACCCTTGAAATACCAAATGTGTGAACAAGGACAAGCGAGTTCAATGTGGCCCATTCTTTCACGACGGACCTTGGCCTTAGTTACTTCAACACCACAGCGGTCACAAACTACACCCTTGTATCTAATTCTTTTGTATTTCCCACAATGACATTCCCAGTCCTTAGTAGGTCCGAAGATTCTTTCGCAGAAAAGTCCTTCCTTTTCTGGCTTTAAGGTACGATAGTTGATGGTTTCAGGTTTTTTAACCTCACCATATGACCACGACCTAATCATCTCGGGAGATGCTAAACCAATTTTAATTGATTCAAAATTTTCATTTTCGTACATATAAAATCCCCCTATTCTTCATTAAACTCTATGTCGTCGTATTCTTCGTCTTCTAAGCTTTCAGTCTCCCTTAAATTATCGAGGCTGTATTCCCCTTCTTCGTTGACATCGTTTTCGTCATAGTCAACTCCAAGAGTGCTCATTTCTTTTGTGATTGAATTTAAGTCTGATGGTTCATCTTCCAAGTCATCCTTAAGTTCAACTTCATTTTTATTTTCATCCAAGACTTTGACATCAAGTGCCAAAGATTGTAATTCTTTAATCAAAACTTTGAAGGATTCAGGTACGCCTGGTTTAGGAATATTTTCACCCTTAACAATTGCTTCATAAGTCTTTACACGACCAACAATATCGTCTGACTTAACTGTAAGCATTTCTTGAAGAACATGGCTGGCGCCGTAACCTTCGAGGGCCCAAACTTCCATTTCACCGAATCTTTGTCCTCCAAACTGTGCCTTACCTCCAAGAGGTTGTTGAGTAACCAGTGAGTATGGACCAGTTGAACGAGCGTGAATCTTTTCATCAACCATGTGGTGAAGTTTAAGCATGTACATGTAGCCGACTGTTGCAGGGTTGTCAAACTCTTCCCCAGTCCTGCCGTCTCTTAGCTTAATCATACCACTTCTTGGATAACCAGCTTCGTCCAAAGCCTTCATAATGTCTTCTTCATTAGCCCCATCAAAAACAGGTGTTGCTATATGGAGACCAAGCTTCTTAGCAGCAAGACCCAAGTGAACTTCAAGTACTTGTCCCAGGTTCATACGTGAAGGAATACCTTGAGGGTTTAATACTATTTGAATAGGTGTGCCGTCTGGTAGGAATGGCATGTCTTCTTCAGGTAAAATTCTGGAGATAACGCCCTTGTTACCGTGGCGACCGCACATCTTGTCCCCAACCATAATCTTTCTCTTGGTTGCTACATAAACCCTAACAGTTCTATTTACTCCTGGTGGCAGCTCATCTCCAGCAGCCCTTGTGTAGCTGCGAACGTCAACTACAATACCAGTTTCACCGTGAGGAACCTTTAGAGATGTATCTCTAACTTCCCTGGCCTTTTCACCGAAGATTGCCCTTAAGAGCCTTTCTTCAGGAACGAGTTCAGTTTCACCCTTAGGTGTGACCTTGCCGACCAAAATATCTCCACTTGTAACTTCAGCACCAACTCTAATAATACCTTCTTCGTCAAGGTCTTTTAGCATGTCGTCACCTACGTTTGGAATATCCCTGGTGATTTCTTCTGGTCCTAATTTTGTATCACGTGAATCGATTTCGTATTCTTCAATGTGAACTGAAGTAAATACGTCATCAACTACCAATTTTTCATTTATTAAAATAGCGTCTTCGTAGTTATAACCTTCCCAAGTCATAAAGGCAATCAAAATATTTTTACCAATAGCCATTTCACCCATATCAGTAGATGGACCATCGGCAATTACATCGCCTTTTTTAACCTTCTCTCCTTCTGCTACAATCGGTCTTTGGTTGATTGTAGTTCCAGAGTTAGACCTTCTGAATTTATCTAATTCATAGGTATCTAGCTTTTTATTTTTATTCTTAATAACAATTGTCTTTGCATCAACAGATTCTACGACACCATCTTCCTTGGCTACAACTACTACACCTGAATCAACAGCGGCCTTGTATTCAATACCTGTGCCGATTACAGGAGCTTCAGTTGTAATAAGTGGAACTGCTTGACGTTGCATGTTTGCACCCATCAAAGCACGGTTAGCGTCGTCGTTTTCAAGGAAAGGAATGGAAGCCGTACCAACAGCTACAATTTGCCTTGGTGAAACGTCCATGTAATCGATATCTTCGCGTTTAAATACGTCGATTGCACCCTTGATTCCCCTTGCAACAATTCTGTCATTTACAAATCTATTGTCCTTATCAAGCTCTTCATTTGATTGAGCTATAATCATCTTATCTTCAACATCTGCCATCAAGTAATCAATTTCATCTGTTACAATTCCTTCAGGTTTTTTAACCTTTCTATAAGGAGCTTCGATAAAACCATATTCATTGATGCGGGCAAAAGTTGTAAGTGATGTCATAAGACCGATGTTTGGTCCTTCAGGTGTCTCGATTGGACACATCCTGCCGTAATGGGAGTTGTGAACGTCACGAACTTCAAAACCTGCTCTATCTCTGGATAAACCTCCAGGTCCTAAAGCTGACATCTTTCTCTTGTGAGTTAATTCTGATAGAGGATTGGTTTGGTCCATGAATTGTGACAACTGTGAGGAACCAAAAAATTCTTTCATAGCTGCTACAACAGGTCTAATATTGATAAGAGCTTGAGGTGTAGCATAATCCATGTCTTGGATAGTCATACGCTCTCTAACAACCCTTTCCATCCTGGCAAGACCAATTCTAAATTGGTTTTGTAAAAGCTCTCCAACTGATCTAATACGTCTGTTGCCAAGGTGATCAATATCATCTACTGAACCGAAGTCATCAAAAAGCAAGCAGGCATAGTTCACAGCTGCTATAACGTCTTGAACTTCGATATGTTTTGGATAAAGCAATCTGATGTTTTTTCTAACAGCGTCTTCCAAATCTTCCTTGGTCTTGATTGATTCATCAGCAAGTAGGGCTTCCATTACAGGATAGTTAACTTTTTCCTTTACTCCCAATGCTTCCAGGTCAACCCTATCTTTATATACGTTAACATCGACAAAGTGGTTGCCAACAACCTTTAACTCTTTGCCATTGTGCATAACATAGCAGAAATTAATTCCTGCATCTTCTATTTGTTTAGCTTTTTCGAGGTCAAGAGCCTCTCCTGCTTCGAATAAAATTTCTCCAGTGTTTAAATCCACGACATCTCTGGCGAGATTGCAACCTTTAATCCTATTGGCAAGTCCCAACTTTTTGTTGAAAGTGTATCTTCCAACCTTGGCTAAGTCATATCTCTTATAATCAAAGAACATATTGTACAAGAGACTTGTTGCAGATTCCTCTGTAGCTGGTTCACCAGGTCTCAATTTTTTATAAATTTCAAGGACAGCATCAGACTTATTTTCAGCAACGTCTTTTTCCAAGGTCTTTCTGAGCACTTCAAAATCGCCGACAGCTTCGATGATATCCTCATCAGTCTCGACTTCAAAAGCTCTTAATAAAGTTGTAATAGGAACCTTCCTGGTCCTATCGACCCTTACGCTAAGTGTCCCAGTTGTATCGGTTTCAAATTCCAGCCATGCACCCCTGTTTGGAATCATTTGGCCTGAAATTAAAACATTACCATTCTTGTCAAATTCGCTGGAAAAATAAGCTCCCGGGCTCCTTACCAATTGGCTAACGATAACACGTTCAGCCCCGTTAATGATAAATGAACCAGTGTCAGTCATTATAGGAATGTCACCCATAAAGACCTCTTGCTCTTTAACTTCTCCAGTTTCTTTGTTAATTAGCCTAACCTTTGCTCTTAAACCTGCAGAGTAGCTGGCATCTCTAAGCCTAGCTTCAGTTTGCGAATACTTAAACTCATCATCAATCTTGTAATCCACAAACTCCAAAATAAGATTTCCTGCATAGTCTTCGATTGGACTAATATCTTGAAAAACTTCCTTAATTCCTTCTTCTAAAAACCATTTAAAAGAAGAAGTTTGAACCTCTAGTAAATCAGGTAAGTCTAAAGCTTCCTGAATTCTAGAATAACTCATCCTTGTTCTCTTGCCGTATTTAACAGGATGTACCATATGAACCTCACCTCTCAACAAAAACATATCAAAAAGACAACTCTTTAAGATTAACTCGTCGCGGACATCTAAAAATGGCGATACGAATCCACTTTTAATGTATCATCTATTCATGATAACATATTCAAAAAAAAATTGCAATAGTTATTTTATAAACTCTTGCAATTTTTTAATTTATTTTTTTAAAAAATTTTAAATTTCTTTTTGATAGACCCTATAGGTCTTTGATATCTTTGCGCCAGCCTTGAGGATATCATTTAGCATGGGCATATTGTAATCCCAAATTGTGCTGCCTTCTATTTTTTTGTAGCCTTTTTTTATGGCATTTTCCATAATTTTGAAATATATAGCTTGAGTGACGCCTTTATTTCTGTATTCCGGAACTACGAATAAAACAAAAACCCTCATCTGATCGATTTTTCTCTTATGATATAAAAATTTTAAAATTGCAAAAGGATTTTTCTTTCCATTCATCTTTTTAAGGACTTGATTGTAATCTGGAACAGCAATATTAAAAGCAATTGGCTCGTCGTTTTCATTTCTTGCTATATAAATAAAATCAGCATCGGCTATTGGTGCAGCCGCTGCGACAATATTGTCTATTTCCTCCAGACTTGGTGGCATAAGGTCTACCCAATCTTCATTGTTTGGCATGCCTTTTTTCATAACCTCGAGCACATCCAAGGCGTCTTTTTTTATGCCCTCTTTGTCCAGTCTGAACTTATCCAGCCTATACTTATATTTTTTCATAGCATAGGGAATAATTTTTTCATATCTCCCAACACTTTTCTTGTCAGGATTCCCATCAAAGGCATAGCAATCATGGTATTTGCTAAAGCCCGCATCCAAGACTTGGTCATTGTAGTATTTAAAATTGTAGACATTTTGTATCATAGGCGGCTCATTAAAATTATCCAATAAAAATCCGCGATTGTCATCTCCACCTGGAAGTGACATAGGTCCCTTCAATAAATTTGAGCCCTGAGCCTTTGCCCATTTGGAAGCTTGATCAAACAAGGCCTTGGAAACTTCTGGGTCATCTATGCATTCGTATTGTGAAAAATATGAATCCTTAACCTCATGATATTCATTTAACTCTTCGTTTAAGCCAACCAAAATTCTACCGGCGAGTTTACCATCTTTTTTTGCTAGATACATAATACTTTCGCCAACTTCATTTACCGAGCTAGTCTTTCCTGTAATATATTTTTTGTAGTCACTAATTAAAGGCGGTACCCAGTTGTCCTCAGCCTTATAAAGGTCAAAGGGCAACATGGTAAAGTCATCAATATCCTTTTTGGTCTTTACCTCATATATCTCTATCATTTTACTTTCTCCATAATCTCTCTGGTGGTCTCAGGGACATATTTGGAATAATCCTTGCCCTCAGCCTCCAACTCTCTAACCTTTGAAGCCGAAACAATTTCACCATCGATTGCATAACGGTCGATTTCTATCACTTCAAAAAGTGGATGTTGACGCTTCTTTAATTCTTCATTATATATTGCAGTCATATTGTCAAAAGGTTCCTTGGCAACATATCTTTGCCTTAGTCCTAAGTCCTTGGCAATACGCGAAACAAAAATTTCTGCATCTAAGCTTGCATGAGCACGAGCAATATCTGTGTCGTCCTTTAGAAAATAGCTTGGGAAGGTCATATCTGAAATAATAAACTTGCCCCCTGGCATTACCTCGCACCAAATATCAGTGAGCCCATCTTCAACCATCTTGAACCTATCTTCAAAAGAATACTTACTCTTGTTTTCTTCAACTACAAATATAATTACATTTGATATATTCCTGGCTGCGTACTCAACAAGCTTCCTGTGTCCCCAGGTAAATGGATTAGCATTCATAACTATGCAGGCATTAAACTTGCCCGAATCATTTACCCTTTGGATAAAATCGTCATACTCGTGAAAATTATCGAGGAGCAAAACAATCTGGTCAGTTTTTGCAAAAACTTCGTAGCCCAGAGACTTAAACATTGATTCGTACTCAGGCTTGGTGTAAATATAAGTGGTCTCCACCCCGTTTTTATAAAGCTGGTCCTTTATATGAGTTATCATCTTTGGCAAATAGCCTTCTTCACGGTATTTGTTATCCACGGCCAAAAGTTTTATAACGCTGCCTTTGTAGGCACCACTTGCAATAATTTTGCCCTGGTCCCTCATAACAAAAAACTCATCCGCATCCTCAAAATGGATTCCTTGGCTTTCCAAAAATTCTTCAAAGGCCTTTTTTTCAAAGTCCAAATCCATACTTATTTTATCAATAGCTATTATAGAAATACTACCACCCCTCCTTCTTCAGCGTAGGTCGACGAAAGTCCCTTCATACTTGTAATCTCAATTGGTCTTGATGGAAACATTTCCATCAGCCTATTTTTTAATTCTACAGCAACTTCAACTGCATTTGCCTGAGAAATTACAATTGCGTACTCGCAAACCTTGTTGCCATATTCCTCACATTTTTTTATAAGACTATTTAAAGTCCTCTTTAATCCCCTCTCGATTGATAGCGGAGAAATTTCTCCATCCTTGTTCCTGGCTATTAACCTAATATTTAAAACCTTGGAAAGCTTGCCCGCAATTTTTGGCAGCCTGCCGTTTCTAGCTAAATTATTTAGCGATGACAGAGCAATTAAAGTGATGGACTCATCAATTTTCTTTTCAGTCTCTGCAACCACCTCTTCAAAGCTCTTGCCCATTCCCACAAGTTCATCCACTATCAAGGCAACTCCAGATTCACCTGCAGTCGCAGACTTGGAATCAAAGATGTGAACCTTTGCCTCAGGATGCTTTTCCAAATACATTTGCTTGGCAATCATAGCGGATTGATAAGCCCCGCTTAGCTTGCTAGTAATGGTAATAACGTATATCTCGTCCCCCTTCATCCTCTTCAAAAATTCATCAGGAGAAGGACAAGCCGTTCTAATAACATCTGAAGAATTGTCCATAGTCTCAAAAAAAGTTTCCATATTCAAGTTCTCATCGTCTATAAAATCCTTGCCATCCATCGTAATTATAAAAGGCACCATAGAACATTCCATTGACTTAATCATGTCATCAGTCAGTTCGCATGATGAATCAACTATCAATTGTTTCATACTAGTTCTCCTTTTCAATAATAGCCTTTAAATTATTAGCTTCTACAATTATTTCTCCAATCGGACTGCCTTCTATCATAATTCTCACAAACTTTTCAGTTCCTGAAGGCCTAATTAGAATCCTATAGTCAGGGTGTTTTTCCAGTAAATTATCAATGGCCTTGCTAATATTTTTATTTTCCTTGTAAGTTTTTTTAATTTCATCACTGGCATCTGCATTGACGAGCACTTGTGGATAATCTTGGTAGAGCTTGCCAATAGTCGAAGCCTTCTCCCCGCGTTTTTTAAGCATATTTAAAATAATAATAGCAGTTTGCAAGCCGTCGCCCATGGTTAAGTGGTCTAAAAATATAATGTGGCCCGACTTTTCTCCACCCAAGACCATGCCATTTTTTCTCATGGCCTCCATTACATACTTATCGCCAACATCTGCCCTAATGAGTTCTATTTCGTGGTCTTTTAAATACTTTTCAAAGGCCCCGTTACTCATGCTAGTCGTAACAACTCCATTGTTTGAAAGCCTGCCCTCTTCTTTGAGGCAAAGGGCTCCATAGCAAATGATGTGGTCGCCATCAAGGACATTGCCATCTTCATCTGCAAATATAACTCTATCTGCATCACCATCAAAGGCGACACCAATATCGCAGTCTTCATCTTTGGTGAGCTTGGCAATCTTTTCAGGAGCAGTCGAACCAGTCTTATCGTTTATATACCTGCCATTTGAATCGCAATTTATTTTTATAACTTCTGCGCCCAGTTCCCTAAAAACTTTTGGCGCAATCTCACTCATAACTCCATTGCCAGCGTCGATTGCAATCTTCATACCCTTAAAGCCATCGCCTGCCAGGCCTTCCAGATGGATCAAGTAATCGTTAAATAAATCTTTAGCAATTGAAACTTTGCCCAGCTTATCGCCATCATAGGTCTCAGCTTCCAGGTTGTCGATCATATTTTCAATTACGATTTCTTCATCGTCACTCAGCTTGTAGCCGTCAGCGCCAATTAATTTTATTCCATTATACATATATGGATTGTGGGATGCGGAAATCATAATCCCCATACCATACCCATGTGTCTTTGTAATGTAAGCGACACCCGGTGTGGATATAACTCCCACCTGGTCGACTTCAACACCCTCAGCCATAAGTCCTGCGGTAATAGAAGCCATAAACATAGGCGATGAAAGCCTGGTGTCCATACCAAGCACAACCCTCTTGTTTCCTTCTATAAACTTACCAACAGCTCTAGCCAGTTTGTATGCAAATTCATTTGTAAGTTCAGTGTTTGCTATTCCCCTAACTCCATCTGTGCCAAAATATTTTTTCATATTCCCTCCACTTTGGAATTCCTTTGCAATACTCAGAAGGGTCTCTCTGTTGTTTTTTAAACCCAGCTCAACAAGGTCTTTGAGTTTACACAAAGCCTCGCCGATTTTAACTCCCTCTTTGTATCCAATATTTATTAAATCATTGCCGTTAATGCAAATTTCATTCCCTTTATTAAAATCTTCTTCTTGGCTAATATTATCTAACATTTTGTGCAATTTGTCAATTTTTTCAAGGTCCTCGCCACTTGCCGACACCGAATCGGCATAGAGCAAAGACAAAAAATTATAAATATCGTCGCCAAATTTATTTCTCATCCGTCTAACGCCGCGTAGGCCAATGTTGGGGTCGGCGTTCATGTGGTTTTCAATATACTTGCCTGCCTTATCAACTGTCGCCTTTGGATATTTTAAATCCTTTAAAATCCTCCTGGCAGTTTGTGCGGATTTTTTATCATGTCCATAATAATGAGCTGTCCCATCCGCAAAGACCTCTTGGCAAGATGGCTTTTCAATATCATGCAAGAGAGCCGCCAGCCTGGTCGGCAAATCCTTATTAGAAAACTTTACCACCCTTATCATGTGATTGTACAAGTCATATTTGTGATGGTGGTTGAGCTGGTCATAATCGTAAGTATTTTTATACTCTGGAATAATCCTCTCCAAAAGTCCAGTCGACCTCAAAAGATCCAAACCCAAGATAACATTGTCGGACAGCAAAATTTTATTAAACTCATCCCTAACCCTCTCTGTCGACAATTTATAAATCAAATCTGCATTTCGACGAATGGCCCTCAGGGTACGTCCCTCAATTCTAAAGTCCAGTTGACAGGCAAAACGAATGGCCCTTAGCATCCGAAGAGCGTCTTCCCTAAAACGCCGGTCGGGATTTCCCACGCAGCGGATTATTTTTTTATCCAAATCATCTCTGCCAGAAAGCTTATCTACAATATTGCCATCCTTACCCATTGCAATGGCATTAATAGTAAAGTCCCTTCTCACCAGATCATCCTCGAGCAATCTTGAAAAACGAACTTTGCTTGGCCGCCTGCCATCCTCGTAGGCCGACTCAATTCTATAAGGGGTAATCTCAATTCCCTTTACAGTTACCGTTCCCATTTTTTTATTGACCATAATAGAGTTGGGAAAAAGTTTTTTAAGCTCCTTGGGATTTAAAGACGTGGTGATATCGTAGTCGTGAATTTTTCTTTTAAGTAGATAATCACGGACTGCCCCACCAACTACATAGGCAGTATTTCCAGTATCTTCAATTTTATTTAAAATTTTATATACATATCCATCCATCATAATGAATTTATACCCATCTGTGCATAAAAAAAGACCCGCTTAAAAAATAAGCGGATCTTCGATCGGTATATATTATTTTCCCATAGGGCTGTTTAGAGCATAATAAATTATTAGAGCTGATACAAGTAGCAGGGATGAAATCCAAGCGACTTGACCAATGCCAATGTGATCTACCTCTTCGTCTTGCAAGTCCAAGGTCTTTTTTAATCTTGGAACAATTGGCAAGGCCACAAATGTTAGGGCAGAGTTTAAAAGTCCTTTAAAAATATTAAATGGAAGTATAGCTGGTAGCAATAACTTTTTAACTTCTGCAAATGGGACCTTCATATAAATTGGTGTAATAACAATATTCCATGCAAGCATTATGAAAGTCATCACAAGAGTACTTACAAGTAGGGCTAAAGCTGTCCACTTGGTGTCATCCTTGCGGTTAACCATAGTTGCAAGCGGAACGATAAAGGCCGCTGAACCTACAAAGTTCATTAGTAAACCCCAAAAGCCTGTGTCTGAGACAGTAAAAAATTCTACCAAACACACAACAGCAGTCACCAAAAGTGATGGGACCAAGCCAAAAATTAATGTTGTAATGGCAAGGACCGCGTCCTTAGGATCGAACTTTAAAAAAAGTACAATTGGAATCCTACCAAAAACCATTACAAGATAGCTGATTGCTGCACACATAGCAAGTGCAGTCATTTTTTTCGTTGACATTTTCATCTTCATTTCCTCCTTTTGATTGAGGGCATAAAAAAAGCCCCAAAATACAAGGGGACCTCTTCTCACATCCGGACTATAACCGTCGGTACAGGAATCTAACCTGTTCTGCGTCAGCTGACGCTCGTGGACTATACCACCGGTAAAGGAATTGCACCTCCCCCTGAAGATGATTAGAGTATAGCACTCATGATTCTATATGTCAAGGCAAAAAAGGTGGATTGTAAAATTTATTTTTTAGGTGCAAGAATATGATTTGAATTTCCAACACCCTGGAGTTCGAGTTCTCTTGAACAGTTTCAAGCGGTCAATGTAATTAAATTATAAATTAAAAATAATTAAATTCAATAATCTTTTAAAAAATATTTATAAAGAAAAATTTGTTTCACGAGAATGTTGCAATTTACGCACCATTGCAAAACATATTTATGAGGATAAATTGATGAGTGCCGTAAGATTCACCAATCGAGCATCGTTATAACTCGCTCTCTTGGGAACCTCTGACACGAGACCTGCTATCCAATCGGTCATTTTTTTGGTCACCATAAAGGTGACCTCTACAGAAAATTGACCTCTTGGGCTAGGGCTTCGACGTTAAATAAAAATTTTTGTCCGAAATAAATCGGACGCTACACGCTACGCGAAATTTTATTTCACAAAAATTCGTAATTTTAACCGCAACTTACACCCTAGCATAATAATATTTAGGAGGATAAATCGATGAGATTCGAAGTGAAACAATTTTTTAGGACGCTGGAAATGAATTTGAGAGGAAAAAATGATGAATTTTTGTAGCTTGAGACATTTTGTCGAATGAGGCGTACTAAAGGGTACGTCGGAATGAGCAAAATGTCGAACACTGCAAAAATTCGCAATTTTAACCGCAAATTAGACCCTAAATATCCCTAAATATGAGAAAAGGGCCAAGAGGCCCTTTAAATTTTTGTTTATTGTTTTTCATCTGGTTTTTCATCAGGTTTTTCATTATCTTTGCTTTCGTTATTTTCCTCTGTACCCTCACCATTTTCTTCGCCCGGTTTTTCATCTGGTTTTTCTTCTGGCGTTTCTTCAGAGTTTTCCTTGCCTATGATATTTAATTTTATCTTTGGCGCCCCTATCAAGCTGAGTGAAGGTTTATCCTTGATTTGCAATTTAAGATTGTATGAATCCTCACCAATTTCTGCATTCTCCAAGTTAACTGCCAATACAACATCGCCAGTGTTTAAAGCTTTGAGTTCTTTTTCATAACCACGAACAGTTATATCCACAATTGTTGGAAGTGAACCAAGGTCTACGTTTAAATGTTCTGGAAGATTTTTAAATTTTATTTGAGACTTATCCACAGCGAAGCGTTTAGTTGTATACTTTTGAATCTGGTAGGTCAATGAGTATGTGATACTTGGATCAATGGCCTCCATGCCCTCAGGAATAATTGGAGTGAGCATCTTTTCGTCGCTTGAAACCAACTCTTCCATATTAATCGGCTCGGTCTTAATGGTCTTTGGCACCACAGCATTTTCATCTATAATCTTTACCGCAATTGTCGGTGGGTTGACGTGCATAAGCGTAGTTTCAAAATCCACTGGCAAATTGCCAACGGTGCTCGGCTCGATTACCAGAACCGCTGTCTTGTAAATTGGCACGCTAATTGTAACTACATCTGGCTTGATGCTTACATTAGATAAGCGGTTGCCATTTGCATCCACTGCGTAAAGAGGATTTGTAACTGTAAAGCCCTTTTCCTTTCCATCAACATCTATATTTGTCCTTATGCTATCAATAATTCCAATTTGACTTGCAGGACCTGTAACTTGAACCTTTGGCGATGACAACTGATTGTCACCCTTCATATAATTTTCCTTTGGATTGCCCTTGGTATCAACTTGAACTTCAAAATCTCTGGAAACAATCTTATCGATATTAACAATTATGGATGGCGGACTAATAGTATCAACACTAACCAAGCTGCTGACCCCTTCCAGATTAACATCAATTGGAATCCTGGTGTTGCCAGCTCCGTAGCCTTCCAAATCAACACTTGCATTTATCATATCAGCGCGAACTTTTTCCAGTTCATTTTTTTTACCACGCAAGGTAATATTTACAAATTGGTCTTCCTGGGTCATGAGTTGGTTGTCGCTGTCCCTCAACAAGTCTGCGTTTAAAAACTTAACGCGAACATTTCTAATAACCCTTCTCTCATCTGGATTTTCGATTGTCATTACATATGACCAAAGCAAAACTGCAATGACAAGGGACATTATTTTAGCGACCAGATTCTGATTCTTGTGATTCTTTTGATTGTTCTTCTTTTTCTTTAGCTTCATTAAACTCACCCTTTATCTTTGCAATAAAGCCTAGCTTTTCTTCCTTTGGATTATAAACCTCACGCAATTTTTTGCGCAAAGTCTCTTCGTCCAAATATCTTGCAATCTCTCCGTTTTCGCAGCAAGAAATGCCACCTGTCTCTTCACTGACAACTATAACCATGCAGTCTGATCTCTCCGATATACCCAGTGCTGCCCTGTGCCTTGTTCCAAGTTCCTTGGACAGTCTATTGTTATCAGTAATCGGCAAAAAGCATGCAGCTGCCTTTACAATATCCCTATCCACAATAACAGCCCCATCATGAAGTGGCGTGTTTGGAATAAAAATATTAATCAAAAGTCCCATTGAAACAAGGCCGTCAATCTTGGTCCCTGTTTCAATAATATCCTCAAAACCAATTTGCCTTTGAAAGACAATCAGGGCTCCAATCTTTTGCCTGGACAGAGAATTGCAAGCTTGGACAATCTCTTCGATAACTCCGTCGTACTGGTTGTCACTGTTGGTCCCAAAGCGTTTACCAATAATCTTGCTCCTACCGATAGACTCAAAAGCCCGCCTGATTTCCGGTTGGAATATAACAACGATAGCTATCAAACCAGCTCCCAAGAGCCAGTTTAGTAACCACCGTAAAGTATAAAGTTTAAACCACTCTGATAGCTTAGTCACCACCAAGAGAATTACAAGTCCCTTGGCCAACTGTTCGGCACGCGTTTGCTTGACGAGCTCATAGAGCTGGTAGACGATAAAAGCTATTATCAAAATGTCAATAACATTATTGAATCTAAAATTTCTAATAGATTCTCTCATTGACAAGAGTGTATTTTCTAATGAAAAACCCATAGTAATCTCCTAAATTAGTTTTTTAAATTCATCCTTAAATTCTTTGAAGAGTTCAATAGCATCTTCTATTGGTTGAGGTGAATTCATATCCACTCCTGCGCGTTTTAAAACATCGATTGGATCCAAGGATGAGCCTGATCTCAAGAATTCAAGATACATATCTCTTTCCTTTTCTCCCCCATTTAAAACCCTCTTTGCAAATGAAAGAGCTGCAGAAATTCCTGTTGCGTATTGGTAAACATAGAAATTGTAATAGAAGTGTGGGATCCTTGCCCATTCGTATTTGATGAAGTCATCCTTTTCCATGCTTGGTCCGTAGTATTTTTGGTTAATCTCTTCATATTTGCTGGATAAGAAATCTGGTGTCAAAGCTTGTCCGCTTTCGTAAGCCTTGTAGATTTCCATTTCAAATTCAGCAAATTGTGTTTGCCTAAAGAGTGTTCCCTTGATTGAATCCATAAAGTGGTTCAAAATAAATTTCTTTTTCTTTGGATCGTCCTTCCACTTGTCTAATAGATAGAAAGTGAGAAGGGATTCATTCATGGTCGACGCAACTTCAGCTACAAAAATCGAATAGCCGGAGTAGATATATGGTTGGTTGCCTCTAGAATAAAATGAGTGCATAGAGTGGCCCATTTCGTGAGCAACTGTAAAGACATCATCAAGTGTGCCGTGATAGTTGAGGAGCACATAAGGATCTGTCAAGTAAGATCCACTTGAATAAGCGCCCCCGCGTTTGCCTGGTGTTTCAAATACGTCGCACCATCTGTCTTCAAAACCCTTGGTCAAATCTGCAATGTACTTGTCACCAAGTGGCTTTAATGCATCCAAGATAATTTCCTTGGCTTCTTCAAATGTAAATTTCACATCCATATCTTCGACTAAGTTTTTGTAAACGTCGTACATGTGAATTTTATCTAGACCCAAAACTTTTTTGCGAACATCAACATAATCGTGGAGCTCTACTAAGCCTTTATTTACAGTTTCTATCAATTTATCATAAACTGAAACAGGAATTGTATTGTCATATAAAGCTGCTTCCCTGGCTGACTTGTATTTTCTTAAAGATGCTTCAATGGCAATTGCCTTGGTATTTGCATCCAGTGTGCTAGCCAAAGTATTTATGTGGTCCTTGTAAACATTGTAGTAGGCTTCGTAAACATTCTTGCGGTCTTCTAGATTTGCTTCTGTCAACAGAGGTACAAAGTTGCCGCTAGTCAGTTCCACATCCTTGCCATCTACATTTACCACAGGGAATTTCATATCCGCAACTGTAAGCATTGAGAATGACTTGGACCCTGCATCGATAACAGGAGTAAAGCTTGCGATAATTCTCTCTTCAGCTTCGCTTAGAGTGTGGTCTTTAAATCTTAAAATATTATCCAACCAACGCTTATAAATTTTAAGCTCATCTTTTTCTACAAAGCTCCTTAGCTTATCCACGTCTGAGGATAAAATTTCTGGCACTAGGAATGATGAACCAGCGCCGTAGCTAGTGTATAAGGCTGATAGCCTATCACTTAGGGCCTGATACTTGGCATCGCGGTTGTCCTCGTTAAATCTATTTGAAATATAAGTTGATACCAGGCCAAAATTTGTCCCAATATCTTCGTATAGCTTAAGCATTTCCAAAAATGTATCTGCGGATTCAGCCACACGACCCTTGAACTTTTTAAAATCTTCGATCTTGCCTTCGATTTCCTTTAATTTTTTGTCCAAGTCCTCGTCATTTGTAAATAATTTTTCCAAACTCCACTTATACTTTTGATCAATCTCATCTCTTGATTTAAAATTGTAATCCATACTTCCTCCTACTTCCTTTTGTTAATATTATTCTGATTATAAAGGCACAAGTGACTAATGGGGCACTCGTGACACATGGGCTTTCTGGCCTTGCAAATATAACGACCATGAAAAATTAAAACATGGTGCATCTTGGTCCAAATTTCTTTTGGCAGAGCTTTCATCAGAGCCTCTTCAGTCTTTTCCACATCCTTCTCATGGACCAGACCAATCCGATTTGAAACGCGAAAGACGTGCGTATCCACTGCAATGGCCGGCAGACCAAAACAGTTTGACAAAACAACATTGGCCGTCTTCCTCCCAACACCCGGCAGCTTGGTTAGCTCTTCCATGGTATCAGGCACCCGAGAATCATATTCGTCGACCAAAATATGACAGGTCTCCATAATATTTTTGGATTTTGAATTAAAAAATCCTGCCGTCTTGATATAATCTTTGAGCTTGTCCATGCCCATGTCGATAATAGCCTGAGGCGTGTTCGCCTCCTTAAAAAGCTCCTGGGTAATCATATTCACCCGGACATCCGTGCACTGGGCCGACAAAATCGTCGCAATCAAAAGTTCAAATGGCGACTCATGGACCAGCTCGCACTCGGCGTCAGCGTGGAAGTCCATCAAAATATCTGTGACCTCTTGGATCTCAGCCTTTTTTAATTTTCTCCTCATAACCAATAAGTCTCCTTTGATACAATATCAAGACCATAATAAGTCTCAATAAAATGGATAACCTTTTCATTTACAGAATTCAAATGCGTGTTCGAATTCGACACAGCCGCAAAACCAATAGTCAAAAAATCCAAATCATCCTGACTATCGCACTCGGCAATTGAAATCTTAAATTTGTTTTGAACCTTCCTTATAAGAGACTCGCGAATACTCCTCTTCTCTTTCAAAGAATGAACATCCGTAAGCCTAATAATAATTTCGCTTGCAAGAACCTTCATAATTATCCCTATAATAAGTATAACATCAAGGCCAAAAAAAATCTAGCAAGAGACCAAGTTTTTCAAAAAAATTCTGCCTTGATTTTTAAATATATATAATTTGTTTGACATTCTATAAGATATGGTGTATTATAATAGTAACAGTACTCGACGCGCCTCTTCACAATGCGGACCAAGTCGAGTCTTTTGATTATAAGGAGCAAATATGAAAAAATCTTACCAACCAGCCTTAGACTTGAATCAACAAATTAACAATTTAAAATCTATTAACTTAATAATCGAAGATGAGAGCTATGCTAAAAGTATACTTGAAAGAGTTTCATACTATAGACTTATCAAAGCTTATAGTATAACCTTAAAAGAAAATGGTAGATATATAAATGGTACTTCTTTTGACAATATTGTTGATTTATACTTATTTGATATGGAGCTTCGTCATATCCTATTTCCATTAATAGAACATGTAGAGGTATACTTAAGAGCGGCAATTACAAATCATTTTTCTTTAAAATATGGAAATTTTGGCTATAAAGATATTAATAATTTTAACAACAAAGATTATCAACAAAAAACATTAAGCGATTTATACAGAGAAATAAATAGAAATAGAAAATCTCCATTTATCAGAAACTTTCAAAATAATTACGAAGGTGGAGAAATCCCTCTTTACGCTGCTCTAGAAGTCGCAAATTTTGGAACTATATCAAAAATGTATAAAAACATGAAAAATGAGGATAAAAAGGAAATTTCAAAAATATTTGAAGTAGATTATACTTATTTAGAATCTTGGATTGAAAACCTATCATATGTTAGAAATATATGTGCTCACTATGGTAGGTTATATGGTGCAAAATTTACCAAAACACCAAAACTGTATAAAGAATATCTAAAGCTTGGGGTATCAAATAATACCCTCTTTGCCAGCATTCTTAATTTGAAAATAATTTCTGAAGAAAATCACTATATAAAATTTTGTAATAAACTAATAGAAATCATAAAAAAATACCCTTGTATAGAATTGAAACACCTAGGTTTTATTGAAAACTGGGAAGAGTTAATCTTATAGTCTTAATTCTTTTGAGCATATCAAATAGATATGCTTTTTTTAGTAGTTTTAATAACTTTGTAAATCTAGCAAGAGACCAAGTTTTTTAAAAAATTTCTGCCTTGATTTTTAAATATATATATAATACAATTAAAGTAGAAAATAAAAGACTTGGAGGTTAATATGATTAATGTTTTAGATAAAGGCTATGTCCGATTAGTTGACACAATGGGCTCCGACCTAACAGTTGTAAACGCAGCCAGAGCCAGCTTCGCCAAAGAAAGCAAAGAACTAGACGAAAAAGACGAAAGACTGATTGCCTACTTGGCAAAGCACGACCACACATCACCATTTAGACACGCCATGTTGCAATTTGAAGTCTACGCTCCACTAATGGTGGCCCGTCAATGGTGGAAATATATTATCGGCAGTTCACATTTGGAAGGCATCGGCGACACCATGAACGCTTGGAACGAATCCTCCAGACGCTATGTAACCATGGAGCCAACCTTCTATGTACCAACCAAGAACGAATGGAGGGGCAAGCCAGACAACAACAAACAAGGATCACTTGGACCAGTCGATGATGAACTCGGAGCAGAATTCACAGAAAAATTAAACAAATATATCAAAGAAGGCGTTGACCTCTATGAAGAAGCCATGGAACGCGGCATCTGCGCTGAAGAAGCCAGACTATTTTTGCCAGCCTATGGCATGTACGTATCCTGGTATTGGACAGCAAGTCTCCAATCAGTTGCACATTTTATCAAGCAACGCACAGACTCCCACAGCCAATACGAAATCAGACTCTACGCGGAGGCGGTCAAAGAACTTGCCATGGAAAAATTCCCCCTCGGCATCCAAGCCTTCTTGGACATGGACAAATAAAATAGAAAAGAAAAGAAAAAAGAAAGAGGCAGTACATTATGTGCTGCCTCTTTTGTGTGGAATAATTTCTTTATTATATTATTGATACCAATGGTATTCATTTTAAAATAATTTCGTATCTATATAAATAAAAACATCTCAATCCCACAAGGGAATTTCGATGTTTTTCGGTCCACATAAAGATGGACCCTACCGCCGCAAAGCGATTTTTGGATGTTTCCTATGGTATTAAATATATTGTTTGTAAAAATTTATATTCTGAAAATATTTTATGGCTCAATACATATATTACAATCACGATTTTTCAGAACGTTTGTAGGGGCTACTTTATGTAGCCCGAAAAGTCCCGCCCAAAAGAATTTTTCCTAATTGGATGCAACAATCTGAGGAGAATGTAGCCCGAAAAGTCGCGCCCCAAAAGTCCAAAAGTCTCGCCAAAATTTACACCCAATATAAATAATATTTAGGAGGATAAATTGATGTAATTAAAAGGTAAATAAAAATTTTTATCCGAAATTCTCCTCAGACTATTATACTCAATCGTTTTTCCCTTCGGTCCAACGATTGAATAATAGGTTGCGTGAGTCAACGCTTGCCAATCATCTTCACGCTTTCGCGTTCGATTCTTGGGCGTGGCTGCAATCGGACGCTACCCGCTCCGCGAAATTTTTATCCACAAAAATTCGCAATTTTAACCCCAACAAAAAATATTTAGGAGGATAAATTGATGAGATTCGAAGTGAAATATAATTTTCAGCGACGCAGGTGTACTCAAATGTACATCAAGGAGAGGAAAATTATTTTCACAAGAATGTCGCAATTTACACCCTAAATATCCTAAATATAAAAAGAGAGGGGCTTTCTCCCCCTCTCTCTACATATCATCTTCGACTTGGATTTCTTTGGACTTACCGTCCTCGTCCTTATCATTATAAACCGTCAAAACAACCAACCTTACGTTTTTCCTTTCGTAGGTGCAGGTTATGAGGGCGATTATTTTATCGTCCTCCTCTAGCTCATAGCCAGAATCGTAGACCGCATTGTCCTTGATCAGCTTATAAAATCTTTGCATTTTTTCAAAGGAATTATAATCCTTTGGATTAATATATGTTTCGCCCGAGATAATACCCGCTACAACAGCCTTGGTCTCAAACTCGCCCTCCTCTGTTGTAAAGGTAAAATCCAAATGCTCAGGCTCTCTCTTAAATTCATGGAGAGTCCCAAACATAGTCTTGTTATCCATCTCGTGCCCGTAAATAAGTACAAGCGGATCGGCAATACTCATGTTTCTATAATCCATAAATATTGCCCCCGCTACATTTCTCTTACCCGTTGCAGCAGTATAAAGATATTTATAATTATCTTTTCCCTGCACAATCGGATAATCAATACTGCCGCCGTCAGATATCCACGCAATTATATCCTCGTTGACAGATTTGAGTTGGCCAAAGTCGATTTCATAATCATCGTCTTCCTCCTCCTCAATATCCTCGTCCACCTTGACGGCGGCCTCCTCTTTGACAGGTTTTAAATCCTTCAAATCAGAATAAATTTGTATTGATTCCTTTTGATCGGCCTTGGTATGAAGAAAGTCATAAAGCTTGTAGGCAAAAAATATTGCAACTACGATTATTAAAATATTTAATAAAAGCTTACCCTTCTTCATAACAACCTCTCATTAGTTTTTAAAAAATTTTCTTTTGAAAAAGAAAAGTGCTAGTAACAAAATACCGCTAAAGAAAATTGATCCAAGATCAGTTCTTACACCAGTCTTTGGAATTGTATTTCTTCCGCCACCTTGGTCTTCAGGTTCGTCTGGAGTTTCAGGTTCGTCTGGCTCACCAGGTTCATCTTCTTCAGGTTCTTCTGGTTCTTTAGGTTCATCTTCCTCAGGTTCTTCTGGTTCCTTAGGTTCTTCTTCCTCAGGTTCTTCTGGTTCCTCAGGTTCATCTGGTTCGTCTGGTTCATCTGGCTTCTTATAGTTTTCAGCCTTTAGAACAAAGCCAAGTTCATCCTTGTTATCAAATTTGAATACCTTTCCAGTGTAACCTTCGATAGCTTGTTCTTGAACTTCATAAGTGTAAGAAATAATCTTTACACTTACATTTCCTTTTTCATCCATTTCTTCAATTCTCTTGAATAATGGTAGATGGTTCACTTGATCAACGAAATCATTAGCTTCGTTCAAAGTAAGTTCTTTGTCAAGTTTGATTTTTGTTTTATTGCCCTTTTCATCTGTTGCAATTTGCCAAATATCAAATTTAACTTGTGGTCTGTCCTTCTTAATTTCTGTTTTACCGTCAGCTTCATAGAATTCCTTGAAGAGTTTGATAAATCTTTCTTTTTCAAGATAGACAGTAACTGTATTTGAACCTTCAGCTGTATTTTCAAAGTACATTTTTGCATCTTTGTTTGTCAAGTCACTAAGGTTAAAGAATTCGTCAGCTTTACCTAAGATTTTCTTTTCGCCATCTTTGCCAACATAAACAACGTTTCCGTTTTCAATCTTAGCATCGAGTTCAGGAATCATCATTGGAAGAATGAATTCTTTTTCTTCATTGTATGGGAAACCTGCTTGAGGTGGATTGATTTTAATCCCTTCAACTTTTGCAAGTTCATCTTTTGTGATTTCAGATTTATATTCTCCATTTACCTTATAAAGAACTGTAAATCCATCTGGTACTTGGACAAAATCTCTTAGTACAGGACGCAATCCCTTGTATCCATCAAACAAGTCTTCCAGTTTCCATTCTTTATCCTTTTGGACGAATCCAGTATCAACCAAGCCCTTGTTATCAAGATAGTATTTAATCTTGTAATTGAACTTGTCACCGAATTTCAATGTTGCTGAGCCCTTAAACCATTCGCCAGCTTCATCTTTTTTAATAACATTTCCATCCTTATCTAATAGTTGCAAGTACTTATTAACATTGGCATTATGACCGTCTGTAACAGTGATTGTCTTTTCGCCAAAGAAGAATTCTCCCTTGTCACCAAAACCGCCCTTGTTTGTATAAGGTTGACCTTGGTTCTTATATTTTTCGCTTTCCTTGTATTTTTCTTTGTTTACAAGCAAGTTTGTAAGAGTCATTTTAAATTGATTCTTAGCACCGTGAGGTCCTTCAAATTCAGGTAACCATGCAAGAATAGCTCTTTGACCATCCTTAATCTTGTTTTCATCTCCACCAAGAGCCTTTAAAAGAACATTATATTTCTTTTCGTCTTTAGCTCTAAGTTCAGCTAGATAAGCTTTCACATCTTCTGTATAGAAATATTTGATATCATTCTTGAAGCCTTCAAAATCAAGATCTGCGTTGGCGCCATTGGCCCTCATAGCATCTTTATCTACTTCAATAGAAATTCCTGTTTCTTTAGTAAATTCAAAGATGTCTGGAAGGATGTCGATGATTAAACCATCTCTATAAATATAGTAGCCTTTATCATTGTAGTTAGCATCATCAATTTTTTCTGAATCTTCCTTAACAGCTTCAGAAAGTTTTTTATCATCTTTCTTCAATTTATCAACAGTTACATCAATTGTAAAGTCAACTTTCTTTTCTGGTTCTTCAGTAACATCAACTTTATCTGTTTCAGACTTCTTGTCTACCTCTGGATGTTCTTCATCTGGAGTTTTTGGAGTTGGCTCATAGGTCAATTCAAATTCAGATCCTGTTTCTCCTTCAGAACCGTATTTGTTTCCGCCTTCAGTTTTATCTGATTCAGAATCACTGCCTGCATCTTCAATACATGATCCTAGTCCTGGATAACAAATCTTCTTGTGCCAATCGTCATCTTTTCCAAAGATTCCGGGAGCTTGGTCTTTGCCGCCAATAAGTTTGTAGTTGGCCTTGTTAGCATACATTGCTCCATTATAGCCAAGCTTGCTCATATAGTAGCCAGCAATGTCTATAGGACGATTAATCAATTTCTTATAAGCATCTGTCTTCTTTAATTCAGGATCTGTAATTTTTTCTTCTATTGTAGTTGCCTTACCATCTTTCTTATCGCCTACATAGTAAGGATTTAGAGGTTGACCCTTTGAATCCTTAAGAGCCTTATCGCCATTTGCTAAGTCGTCAAAAGATAACTCTTTGCCAGGAATTACAGTGTACTTGCCTTGACCGTATTTTTCTTTGTCGTTTACGGTTACAAGAGTCTTAAATGTATTTTCATCCATTTTATTGACTCTTCTGTAGGCTTCTTCCATAACTTTTCTAAAGCTGTCTTCATCTTTGTTCCAAATTGGATTTACTTGTTCATCAAAGAATTTGAAATTATTATCTTCCTTATCATTAAATTTGTGATCTTTAATAATATTTCCAATTTCTTCTTGGACGTACTTGTCCTTATTAGTTAAAGGTTTTCCAAATTCATCTGTATAAGGAATGTCCACTTCTGGAATAATCACAGATGTGATGCCAATCTTCTTGGTTTTCACTGGGTCTGTTGGACCACCAATACGAAGACCAGACTTTAGACCAATACGGATTGCGTTAAAGCGCATATCGTCGTATTTGTATTCGCCTTTCTTTTCATCAAAGTAGCCTAGTTTTAACTTTTCAACTTCTGCAATGAGTTTTGTTTTAAAAGCTTGAAGCTTTTTAGCATCAGTTTTTATTTTCACAAACTCATCTTTAAGCATCTTTGTTATAGTGTCATGACAGTCTGTGCCTTTAGCGTGAAGTGATTCTACAATACCATTGATAAAATCGTCAGTTGAATTTTTGTCAAGTTTATTAACTTTTTCTAATACACCATTGATTTTTCCTTGATAATCTTTTTGTACAGGACTTTCGAATTTATGTGTCGGATCATTATCTACTTTCTTATAGAAAGCGTTCATAACTTTAATTCTTATTTGTCCGTTGGCTGTATCTCTAGTGATTTTATATTCAACATCGTCCTTGGTAATAGTCACTTCATTATTACCATCAGTTAACTTATTCAGTTCATCAATAATATCTTTAGCTTCAAGTTTGAAGTCTTTTCCCAATGGTACGAAACGACCATCGATATAAGTTGGACTTACACCGAAACGAATATCCTTAATTTGGTCTAAGAAGAAATATTGGTCATTACCAAATTTCTTACCTTTATTTTCTTTTTTAGATTCAAATTCTTCCTTAAGCGTATTCCACTTGTCTTGTGTATCATTCACGATGATTTCATCATAGATTAAACGATTATCCATGTTGCGGTCTTCGATAATGATTTCAGAGTCTTTATTTTCTGGGAACAATGCTCCGTCAGGATTGTTAAATCCAACTTCCCAAAGTAGAGAACGGTCAAGTTTTATTTCTTCGCCATTTTTATCAAGTATAACTAATTCTTTTTCTTTTTTACCATCTTTTTCAACTTCAACCAAAGCAAATTTTGCTCCATTATAAAGTCTTCCAAGTTCAGATTGAATCTTCTTTAGAATATCCATATCAGCCTTATTTTTAGGATCTACTTTTGCATCTTCATCATCTTCAATTTCTAATAGATGCTTAATATAATCATCTCTATCTCTATGTGTTTCATCACGATAGAAGATATTAAAGAAATTGTAGTCTGGTTTTGCAAGTAGTTCCTTTGGCGGATTCTTAAAAAATGATGCTGGTTGGCCTTCTTTGACCTTTAAAGTAAAGTACTTTTCGATAGGTTTCTTGTAGTCAGCTTTTTGATTCTTAAAGATAGATGTTTCAACAAATTTTTTATTGTTTTCGCTTTCCTCTTTCTTAGGATCAAATTTTGGATTTGGTGCCATATATGTTGCAGCGATATCCGCATGAATACTGTAAACAACATCTTTTCCAGCTAAGAAGCCTGGGAATTTAATTTGGAATTTTGCATTCTTTACAGCTTCAGCGATGTCTGTTTCATCTGTAAGCTTTTCATATTCCTTGCCATCTTCGCCTTTTAGAATTTGGACAATCTTTGAAATTTCTTCTACTGATAAAACTTCGGCTTGATTGTTTTTACCAACGCCTACATAGTAAACAAGACTTCCCGCTTGTTTTTTCACGTAAGTTTTGCCGTCGACACTTACATAATCTTCTGGCTTTGTACTGCCATGGTAAGTTTCTTTGTTTTCAAGAATTTCTTTCTTACCATCTTTTGTATAAGAATCCACTTTTTTGTGGTCCATAGCAGAAGACTTGTAGTCTTTGTAATACTTGTTACCTTTAATGCCCTTGTCGTCTTTAACTGGAACAAATTTTGTTCCGTCATAGTAGTACTTACCAACAAAGCCTTCATAACCATTTTGATCAACTATATAGTTGTCATTGCCAACGAATTTTTGGCCAGTTTCAACGGTTATTCCATCTGAGCCAGATGTTTTTGAATCTTTACCTTCTTTTGCGAAAGTATAGTTGTCACCATTTTTCTTAACAGTAATGCCATCCATAATCTTACCGAACTTATCGATAAGTGTATAGCCTTCATTGTAATTTAAACCTGAGATTAAATATCCATCCTTGTTAAATACACCTTTTTCAACTGGAGTTAAATTTGCTTTTTCTTCATCTGTTGGATTATCAACTTTTTTACCAAATTCATCTACATAGATATTTTTAAAGCCTTGATATCCAGTTTTAGTACTTGTCTTTCCAGTATATTTACCGTCTTTATCAAAGATACCATTATTGATAATAGTTCCGCCATAGGCTTGCTTATTATCTCCAGTTTTAATGATAACTTGGTCGCCATTAAAGGTAGGTGTTACATCAAGATCTGCTTCGAATTCGTTTGTTTTATCATTCTTTTTGTTGGAAACATTTCCCTCGAAAAGGTCTCTCTCTTCAGTGTAGGAAATTAATTTTCCATTATTAAAGACATAAGTTGTGCCATCTTTTTTAAGCTTACCATCTTTAAAATCTCCGATCTTAGTAAAATTTTCGCCGTTCTTTTTATAAAGAACACCTTTTTCTACTTTATAATCTCCACCTTCATAATATTCTTCGGTAGTGACATCGTGCTTTTCGCCTTTTTCATCAACGTAAACTTTCTTACCAGCTTTTTCTAAGATAAAGCCTTTTAAATCTGCAGGTGTTAATGCTTCGCCAGTTTTATTGCCATCCTCATCTTTACGATAAAGTTGACCATCTTCTTCAATAAGATTTCCACCAAATACTTTTGTATCTAATTTTAATCTATATTGACCTTTTTCAGCATCTATCAAATCGTACTTAAGTCCTGACTTATAAAGATATTTTGCAAATTTATCACTATATTTTGGAAGTGTAATTGTAATATCCACTGAAGAAAGAGGTAATGATTCACCATTACCGGAATTTACAATTACATCGTCAATGTATCCATCTGTTTCCTTAATCATAGCGAAAATATCATAGACTTTCTTGGTGTCTTCATCTACAATGCCGTCTTTTGTATCACCACCATCAATTTCTTGTGGATCTTTTGGACCTTCTTTTCCAATGGTTCCGATATCTGCATCGTCGTAACCTTTTTTGGTAATCAAGAATTTCTTGGTAACTGCTTTTTCATTACCTGCTTGCATTGTAATTTCAAAACCTTCATGAAAGGCTGCCCTAAAGGCTGGCAAGTTCATTTGAATTTGAGCAATTTCAAATTTATTGCTTGTTGTAAATGTATAATTGCCATCTTCATCTTTTGTAAGCTTTATAGCCTTACCATCTTTGGTTCTGACAAGATCTTCAAGAACTGCATCTGGAATATTTTTATCCGTTTTGTTTGGCTTGATAGTAAAAGTAAAGTCTCCACCATCATCTTTCCTAACCTCAATCAAAAGCTTTGCACTTGTATTGTCTGGAATGTAGTAGGTTTCGTCTTTATTTTTAAGCTCAGGACCTGCAGTGCTGCCATCCAATGGATAGACCCTTACTTCTGGAGTACCGTCAGTATATTTAGGATCAATATCTCCTTTTTCAATGGCTGCATCCAAAGCATCTTTTGCATCCTTGTAAGCCTTTTTGAGTCGCTCGAGTTTCTCTTTACTTACAGGATTTTCGTTAGGATCAAGTGCTTTTTCTAAAGCTTCTTTTGCATCTTGATATTTTTCAAAAACTTTATCTTTAGTGTCTTCTCCTTTAATACCTGGAATTTCAAAGTCCTTATTCAGATCTTCTTGGGCTTTCTTTTCTTCATCTGTCAATTTTCTAGGTGGTTTGAATTCTCCAAGAAGTGTATTGAGTCTTTCAATATCTGCTTGATTCAATTTACCATCATTTTTGTCAGCTTGAATTTTATCGTAAAGCTCTTGAATATCCTTGTATTGTTTGATTTTTTCTGGATCAGTAATGCCATTGATTACATCTTTATCCAGCTTATCAGCTCCTGATTCTTCAATGTTCTTAAGAAGCTTATCATTGTATTGTTTTTGAAGCTCTGCTACTTTTTTATCATCTTTTTGTTCTTTAGCAGCAGCGATTTGCTTTTGTAATTCATTTAGCTCATCAGTATTTGGATCTACTTGTGGCTTAGCTGGCTCAGGATTTTCTTTAGGCTTGTCAGCATCTGCTTCTGATTGATCATCGTCTGCTGGTTCACCGTCTCCAGGTTTTTCTGTTTCATCAGGTGTTTCTGTTCCATCAGGTGTTTCTGTTCCATCAGGTGTTCCTGTTTCATCACCAGCTGATTCGCCTCCAGTTGTACCTTCTCCACCTTCGCCAGTTGAGTCTGATTCATCACCAGTTGTTTTTGGTTCTTCAGTTCCTGATTCTTCAGGTGTGCCTGGTTCTTCTGTGCCTGGTTCTCCGTTTTCACCATTAGCTGCACCAGCTTGCACTGCCTCATTTACTAAATCTTTTGATGCATCAAAGAGTACCTCTACGTCTTTGTCACCTTCTTCAATAATTTCTTCTTTCGAAGTTTCTTCTAATATACTTTCGGGAGTATTTGTAGACATAGTTTCATCTTGTGCGTGAACTATAACTCCACTAAGTACAAATAAGATCAACAGCACTGCCCATGCAGCTGCTTTAAATTTTCTGTTCATCTTTTTCTCCCCTCCTTTCGTTATTATATTTATACAACCATAAAGCAATGGTTATACATACTTATATTATATCTGTTTATATTTAAAATTCAAGCTAATATCTACTATTTATTTTACAGAGCCAAAAATCGGCCAACAATATGTAGTGGTATTTTGCTTTTTATTTTGCAAAAAGTGCCCGATGAGCTAATTTAAAATATTTTTAATTTATTTTCACATAATATCAAGGCTTAGAAGTTTTTTAAAAATATTAATTATTTGTTAAACAAACAAAAAATTTTGTCCATAAAGATTGTGTTTTTTATTTTTTATTAACATTTTTTGTTTGAAAATTTTTACCGACATTTTTTCGGATTGTTTTAACAAAAAAGACGCCAGATAAACTAGCGTCTTAATTTTACTTTTTATTTTATTCTACTGGGATTACTGATCCGTCGTATTTTTCGTTGATAAATTGTTTTGCTTTGTCTGATTTTAAGACTTGGACGAATTTTTTGTAAGCTTCATTGTCTTTGTCATCTGTTCTCGCTGCAACGATATTTGCATTTGGATTTCCTTCTGTTTTTTCAATTAATAGTGGGTCGGTCTTTGGGTTTAAGCCAACGCCAAGTGCAAAGTTTGAGTTGATAACTCCGCCTGCTACGTCTGAGTAGGCTTTGGCAACTGTAGCTGCATCTACTGCTGTGATTTTTAAATTCTTTGGATTTTCAACTATATCTTTTTCTGTAATGCTTTCTGAGTTGTAATCAGATAGTTTGATGAGTCCTGCGTCTTCCAAGAGTCTCAAAGCACGTGCTCCATTTGATGGGTCGTTTGGAATTACAATTTCGTCACCATCTTTGAATTCATCAAGAGATTTTACTTTGTTTGAATATAAACCCATTGGTTCTAGGTGGATTGCACCGATACTTGTTAGATCAAGATTTCTGGATTCACAGAATTCTTTTAGATATGGTTCGTGTTGGAAGTAGTTTAGGTCTAGGTCGCCTTCTGCTAGGGCGATGTTTGGTTGTACATAGTCTGTAAATGTAACTACTTCTACATCTAGGCCTTGGGCTTTAAATTCGTCTTTGAGTGCTTCTACGATTTCTGCGTGTGGTACTGGAGATACGCCAACTTTAATTTTGGTCAGGTCTCCGCTTTCTTTTTTGCATCCTACGAATGTGAATGCGAGCGCTAATACGATTGTTAAAATTGTTAATGTTTTTTTCATTTTATTCCTCCTAATTTTTGTTAACAAACCCTTTGGCCGAAATAAATCGGCCGCTACATGGGGTTTTCAATGACAATTGGTTTGGCCGAAATAAATCGGACGCTACATGACCAATTGTCATTATTTTTTGTTTGATTTTTCTGCTAGGTTGGTTCCTAAGCGTTGAACTATTTGTACTATTATTACTATTATTACTACTGCGGCCATGAGCATGTCGGTTTGGTTCATATTCCAACCGTATCTGATGGCTATGTCTCCCAGGCCTCCGCCGCCAAGGGCGCCTGCCATTGCTGAGTAGCCAATCAAATTTATAATGGTCATGGTTACGGCGTCGATTACGCCGGGTTTACTCTCCTTTAAAACAACTTTTAGTATTTGAAAATTGGTCGCCCCCATACTCTTGAGAGCTTCGATGATTCCCTTATCGATTTCTGAAAATACATTTTCCATCATACGAGCTACAAAGGGTGCAGCTGCAACTGAAAGTGGAACCATGGCTGCGACCATGCCGATTTTTTTGCCGACGATAAGTTTTGCCAGTGGAAAGACCACAATCATCAAGATGACAAAAGGCATTGATCTAAATATATTTATTATTACATCTAAAATTTTATAAAATGCTTTATTTTCTGCTATGGAATCTTTCTTTGTGGCAAAGAGGACTAGTCCGATTGGAAGTCCTATTAGAACTGCAAAAAACGATGATACACTCACCATGGCAAGTGTTTCCCATGTGGCTGTTTTTAATATATCAAACATTTAGCACCTCCAAATTAATTCCTCCGTCCTTGCAATACTTAAGAGTCCTATCAATCTCTGCATCTTCGCCAATAAATTCTACTATCAAGTAGCCCACGCTGGTGTCCACAAGCTTGTTGATGTTGCCTGATAAAATATTTATCTTAACATCAAAGTCCTTGGAGATTTGCGAAATAATTGGCGTATCCGCAGTCGCTCCATCGTAGGTCAGTCTGACCAATCTGCCTTTGCTCTCATAGTCATGGTACTTAGCTTCCTCAGAAATTGGAATTGCTTCGATAAAAGCCCGGGTTACTTTTTCCCGTGGATTTCTAAAGAGCTCTTCGGCTTCGTTTTCTTCTATGATTTTGCCGTTTTCCATTACAGCTATGCGGTTACAAATATCCTTGGCCACTTCCATTTGGTGGGTGATAATTATTACTGTCGTTCCATAGACTTTGGCTGAGCGTTTGATCAGGTCGCAAATGTCCTTGGTCGTACTTGGATCAAGAGCTGAAGTTGCTTCGTCACTCAAGAGTATCTTGGGGTTGGTGGCCAGGGCCCTGGCAATGGCAACTCTTTGCTTTTGTCCGCCGGACAATTCTGCTGGGTAAGAATTTTTTCTATTTTTTAATTCTACAAAGTCCAGCATCTCGTCTACTCTTTTTTCTATATCCGCCTTGGTCCACTTGGCAAGCCTCAGTGGATAAGCCACGTTTTCAAAAACTGTCATTTGATTGAACAAATTGAAATGTTGGAAGATCATGGCTATGTCTTTTCTCTTTGACAAGAGTTCATTTTTGTTAAGACTTGTCATCTCAACTTCATCAATTTCGATCTTGCCATCTGTTGGTTCGTCAAGTCTGTTGATACACCTAATAACAGTTGACTTGCCGGCTCCGCTTAAGCCAATTATTCCAAATATTTCTCCTTTGTCGACTTCAAAGCTCACATCATCCACGGCGTTAAAATTTTTACCGTCAATCTGATAAACTTTTTTTAAATTACTTACTTTAATCATTTTTCTCCTCATAAAACAAAAAACCCTCTCGAGAGGGTTTAAAAAATAGCGATCGCACTAATCTGACTCATCTCTCGGTTATCCGCTGGAATTAGCACCTAATTAAATAGGTTGCCGGGTTTCATAGGGCCAGTCCCTCCACCTCTCTCGATGAATATTTGATTTGTACACTATCATATATTAAATTTTATCTGATGTCAAGTGATTTTAATCACTTAATTAAAATTTTTAAAATTAATTTTTATTTAGCCATTCAATTGCGAAGCTAGCAAAAGTCCCAGCGCCGATTGGCATGGCGTCTTCGTTAAATAAAACTCCTGGATTGTGGTGAGAGAAATTATTACCTTCGACCTTGCAGTTGCACATAATATAGACTGAAGGAACTTTTTCTGCAATAACAGCAAAGTCTTCAGATGCCATTATGAGGAGGCCGTCGATCATCTCTATATCTGGGTTTGCATTTTTAATTATGTCTACAAATTCTCCTGTGAGTTCTGGATTTGAATAAGTGGATGGAACGCCAGAGAAAAAGTCCAAATCAATTTTTGTACCTGTAACTTTTTCTGCGCCTTCAATTATTTCGATCATTCTTTTCTTTAACCTATCGCGAACTTCTGGATCATAAGTCCTCATGGTCCCTTGCATGACAGCTGTGTCAGGAATAATATTTGAATTGCTGCCCGCTGAAAATTGGCCAAAGGTTAAAGTAGTTGTGGCTTGTGGGGTGTTGTCGCGGCTAATGAGTTGTGCGAATTGTTGGTAAATTAAAACGCCAGCGTTTATTGGGTCAATACCTGTGTGTGGGTAAGCCCCATGAGCCCCCTTGCCCTTGATTTCGATTTTAAAATTGTCACAAGAGGTTGTCATGTATCCAGTGTTGTATGAAATGGAACCTGGTAAATGGTCAAGGCCTGTGTGCATGGCAAAGGCAACGTCTACCTTTGGATCTTCCAAAAGCCCCTCCTCAATCATCATCCGTGAGCCCTTGAAAATTTCTTCTGCAGGTTGGAACATAAGTTTAATATTGCCCTTGAAGTCGTCCTTGTTGTCGTTAATAATCTCGGCTGCTGCCAAAAGCATGGATGTGTGTAAGTCGTGGCCGCATGTATGAGCACAGGTGCCTTCAGCCTTAAAATCCAAATCATTTATTTCTTCCATGGGTAGGGCGTCCATGTCTGCTCTTAGCAAAATAGTTTTGCCTTCGCCCTTGCCTCCTTTAATAGTAGCACTTAAACCAGAAGTCCCGTATCTTTTAACTTCTAGACCCAAGGCCTTTAATTTTTCTTCTACATAGGCGCTGGTCTTTGGCAAGTCCAGTCCAAGCTCTGGCATTTGATGAAGGTCCCGTCTTTGTTCAATCATTTTTGCTTGAAGTTTCTTAGCTTGTTCATAATATTTATTCATAAAATCCTCCTTAAGAATTTATTCCCATTTGTTTTCTTATATTATAGATACCATAATTTACATGGTTTTTAACATTTTTATAAAGGATTTTCTGTCTATCTCAGTTTTGCAAGTTTAAATTAATTATGATACAATAGTTCTTATACGAAATTCGAATGAAATTTATATAGATGAACTGGAGATGATTAATTGGATAAGAAAAATTTTTATAAAAAAGCATTAAAGATGGCCTGGCCTTCTGTACTGGAGAGTTTTTTCCTGTCCCTGGCCGGGATGATTGATACACTTATGGTTTCTGCCCTAGGACCTGCGGCAATTGCTGCGGTCGGTCTAACTAACCAGCCAAAATTTATTGGCCTGGCTGTATTTTTTTCTATAAGTATAGCTGTGTCCGCCCTGGTCGCCAGGCGAAAGGGTCAGGAAAATAAAGAAGGCGCCAACCAGATTTTGGTAACCGCCTTTACAGTTGTTTTAATTTTAACGGTCATTATTACCACTGTTATGTGCGTATGGGCCGATCCTATTTTAAGAGCAGCTGGATCAAATGCCGACACCCACCAAATCGCCCACGAATATTTTTTAATCATTATGGGCTTTTGTATTTTTAATACCATTAGCATTACAATAAACGCAGCCCAACGAGGAAGCGGTAACACAAAAATCGCTTTTACAACCAACTTTGTTTCGACAATTGTAAATATTACTTTTAACTTTTTGCTCATCAAGGGCCGCTTTGGTTTCCCAGCTCTCGGCATTAGAGGTGCTGCAATCGCAACAGTTATCGGTGCTTTTGTGGCAGCTTTAATGTCAATTCGCTCGCTCTTTAAGAAAAATAGTTATGTAAGTATTCCATTTATTATTAAAAATAAAATAAAGCCAAGCAAGGACGCTCTTAAAAGCATTTCCCTCTTGGGATCAAATCTGCTAATAGAAAACTTTGCCATGAGGGTTGGCTTTTTAACAACAGCCATGCTAGCCGCAAGTCTTGGCACAGAACAATTCGCTGCCCACAATGTAGGCATGCAGTTTTTGAGTTTGGGTTTCGCCTTTGCTGACGGCATGCAGGTAGCTGCAGTTTCGCTTTCGGGTCAAGCACTTGGAGCCAAAAAACCTGACGAGGCAATCATGTATGGCCACGCCTGCCAAAAAATCGGCCTTGGTATATCAGTGATACTTTCCCTTTTATTATTTACCTTTGGCGACAAGCTCTATGGACTCTTCTTTGACGAAGCCCATATAATTGAATACGGACTCTTAATTATAAAATTTATAACGGTCATAGTTCTCTTGCAGATTTCACAAATTATTTACGGCGGAGTTTTGAGGGCAGCAGGCGACGTAAAATATACACTTCTAAGTACAATAGTCAGTGTTACTATTATTAGAACTGCTGTTACCTATGTCCTAGTAAAAGTTATGGGCCTCGGCCTAACGGGAATTTGGATCGGCGTTTTCTCAGACCAATTCTCAAGATTTATTTTTAATAGCTTGAGATTTAAATCCAAGCGCTGGATCAAAATTGAAATTTAAATTTATTATCCAAGGATATTTTATCCTTGGATTTTTATTTGCAAAAAATCATTTTTCCAACAAAAAACTCCCAGATTATTTCTGGGAGTTAATAGTTTTTATTGTTTTTTCAAAACTTCGTAGAGGTGCTTGAGGCCCTCTCTTATTTTTTCAATTTCTTGGTCACTTTCATCAGCCAAACACTTTTGCAAAAATTTGTGTCTTTCCTCGATAACATCATCTATAACCCTGTTGCCCTTGTCAGTTACATCAATATAAAAAGAACGTTTATCATACTCTGTAACCTCTTTTTTGATGTAACCCGTTTCCTCCATTTTTCTAATCATATCCGAAACGGTGGATGGGGCAATTTTTAAAAGATTGGTCAGATATTTCGGAGTAGCTTTGCCGTTTTGGTACTTAATCATCTGCAGGGCATAAAACTGCAGGGGAGTTATATCTTCATCAGCCAGGATAGTTCTACCTTTTAGTCTAATCTTCCAGTCTAAATACCTAATATATTCTTCTATTTCCACAATGTCATCATTAAATTTTTTATCGTTCATAACTACTCCTATAATGTTATCCTAAGGGCTTCTTTGCAAACGGAAAAATGTGCTGGCAGGTCGCCAAAGTATTCTCCGTCAACATCAAGTTCCACTTCCTGGTCACAGTACAATTTTACATCTGAGCTTTGGAAGTAAACAACGCCGTCATGATTAATGTGTTTTCCGTCTCTAATCTTCATAAAGCATGATATGAGGTCAACTATTGGCATCTCCTTGACAATTATGCAATCCAGCTTGCCGTCTGAAACGCTTGCAAGCGGAGCCATCTTATCAAAGCCGCCAATGCTTTGTGTATTTGATATTAAAAACAAATAAGCCATGAGCTCTTCTGAAAATTCTTCAGACTCAATAGTCATATTCATTGGCTTTAAATTTTCTGGGTTGATTTCTGATAGGGCCTTTAAAACATAAGCACTCCTGCCAAAAACTGATTTCAAGGACTTGGGCGTGTTGTGGGCAACGTCTGTTAAAATTCCCACTGCTCCAACATTTATAAAATATTTATTGTTGCAGATACCCACGTCTATGTCCTTGAAATTATCTCCGACAATGGATTCATAAGTTTCATAATTGGACTTACAAAGTTTCATATACTTTGCAAAGTCATTTGTCGTCCCGCAGGGGATTATAGTCAGTGGAATCTTGGAGTCCTGGCTAACTATGCCAGCCACAACTTCATTTACAGTTCCGTCTCCGCCAATTACCACAATCCGGTCAACTTCGTCCTTGACCGCCTCTGTGGCAAATAAAATAGCATCATCTTTCTTGCTGGTGTACCTAGCAGATATCTCGTGGCCGTCCTCCAAAAGAAATTTGGAAACCGCAATCATGGTATCTCGGCTTTTTTCTCTGCCGCTTGAAGGATTAATAATAAACCTAATTCTCATCCTTGCCACCATTTTCATCTTCTTTTGTCTCTTCTTGTGTGTCTTCTTGAGCTTCAGATCCATCGAAGATATCCACATTTATACCTTGGACCAAAAGAAGGTTTTTGATAACATTATCTATAACCACGCCATCAAATTTCTTGATCCCATCCATCTCAAAATAATCATCAACTATATTGCCTGTCGGAAATTCTCCATACATATCCTTGTAAAAATAAACTCCAAGCAAGCAATCTTTGTTGTTCTTTTTAACAAATCTTAAAATAGGTTTTGGCAGCCGTCTCATCTCAGCCATAAAATCCGACCTTTGATCAGAGGATAGGCTGTAGAGTTTTCTGATAGAATCCTTGGGTGAATAAGGAATTACATCCAAGAGTTCAGACTTTCTAAGAAGTTCATACATCCAAATGTATTCTCCATTTGAAAAATGCTCATACATCTTATCCATGTCGCCCATGCCGGCTGCGTCCTCATAATAGGCGTCCTTTACAAGGTCTGTGATGTATTCTTGCTTGGGTCCTAATTTATCAAAGAGTCCAAACATTCCAAAGAAGAGTTCTCCATCAATCTTTGGCTCACCATCTACATATACAAAATTAAAAGCAGTATCATTTTGGTCAACAGCCTTGTAAGAGTTATTGTAATCTTCAATATATTTAATCAAATCCTCTGCAATTGTCTTTGGCTCCTTGGACTCAATTGAAAGAATGTCGTAAAAATACTTGTGACTTACACCAGTGTAGACAATATTTGACATATTTTCATTTTTAAAACAATTGCCCTTGCTGTCAAGATTTATTTTTAAAAATACAGCTTCATTTATACCATCGGCCTCAATAGTAGACTTTGCAAGCATTTTTGCTATTGCCCTCCTGCCGTCTTCGGTATCCATCATAGCCTTTAGTGATTCCATTTTTTCCTCTGGCAGATAAATCAAATTTGTAAAATTCATATCGCCAAGGGTAATCCGAGACCAAAAATCAGCCACCAAGTCTGTAAGCTCTTCACTATCAATCACGACAGCATCGTTTACATACTTGCGTCTGTATCTATCCATGGTATCATCGCCCATAAAAACTTCTTCTTCTTGATCCTCGGGCTCCACTACCTCAACTTTTTCTTCTCTTGGCTTAACCAATTGGCTACAGCCAGTAAATAACATGGCAAAAATAATTAATAAAATAAAGCGTTTTTTCACTATAATCAACCTCATCTCTATAGGACAATAATAACAAATAATCGACAAAAAATCAAACCACCAGCTTGCACTTAGGTCACACTTGTGCCATAATAAAATCGAGGTGAATTATGATTGAAAAAATTCTAGGCATAATTTTAATTCTAGGCCTAGCCGGATATGTAATAAAATTTTTAAAAGCGACAATCGGCAAAGGCAAATCAGATGACGACGCAGACGATGACGGTGGATATTATATGACCGGCAAATAAAAAATTAATTTCTAAACAAAAATAAGCCACAAATTCTGTGACTTATTTTTTAATGTATCTTTTTAATATCTTATAGCTTTGCATCCTTGGCGAGTTTATCCACCATTTCATTATATTTAATGCCTGTGTGAGCGTCAACCTTTACAAAAACGACTTCAATTTTATCTTTTATGGTATCAAAATAATCCCTATATCTCTGGGTTAAAATATTGTTGGCCTTCCATTCTTTGAGGGCCCAGTGCCTGATGCCCGTGTAGTCATAGTGCAAATATATTTTCTCATAGCCGAGTTCAATAGCCCTGTCTATAGCCGCCATGGTTCCCAAAACTTCGCCAGCAACATTTCTGTAGTCCTGGTATCTTGGATCATCAAATCTCTTCGCGCCTTTAATTTCTTCTTCCCCATCTATAATTACATAACCATAAGAATAAGTTTTGTCTTTGGAGTAACTCCCGTCTACATAAACAATTGCCTCTCCCTCCTCATGGGATGAAATTATTTTATCTTCTATATTATTATCTATCATATAATTTTCGGCTTCTTCTTTTGTCTTAAAAGACTTATATACAGCACCCTTGTAACCGTGCACTTGAGCCTTGGCTTGATCCCACGATGTATAAATGCCCGGAGTCTTGCCGTTTTTTATTGCATAGTATTTCATATAATCTCCTCCAAAATTTATTTTAACACAATTACTGTATAATTTGAAGTATTTGGGGTATACGTATCTTAAGGAGGATTTTTTATTATGATCAAAGAATTTAAAGAATTTATTTCAAAAGGAAATGTCATGGACATGGCCGTAGGTGTTATCATGGGTGGAGCCTTTGGTAAAATCGTTTCATCACTCGTAAACGACCTACTAATGCCACTTATCGGCTTAATCTTGGGTGGAGTTGATTTTACCAACTTGTTTATCGCCCTTGATGGAGGCAACTACGCAAGTCTTGCAGCTGCAGAAGAAGCAGGAGCAGCTCTATTTAAATACGGTGCTTTTATCCAAAACATCATCGACTTTTTGATAATCGCTTTCTGTATCTTCTTGATGGTTAAAGCATTTAACAAAACTAAAAAAGAAGAACCAGCTCCAGCTCCAACCACAAAAGCATGCCCATATTGCAAGAGCGAAATTGCAATCGATGCTGTTAAATGTCCACATTGTACAGCTGACTTAAGCAAATAAGAGAGCTTAAAGAATAAAAGAAATTTCATTAAAAAATACCCATTAGTTTATTTCTAGAACTAATGGGTATATGAATTTTAGGAGGTATGATTATGTTATCAATTATTTATTACACAGAAACAGGCAATACAGAAGCTATGGCCGAAGCTATTAAAGACGGCGCAGAAGAAGCTGGCAAAGAAGTTAGATTACTATCTGTTGACGACGCATCAGAAGCTGATGTAAAAGAAGCAGACGCAGTTTTATTCGGTTGCCCTGCAAAAGGCGACGAAGAAATCGAAGACCTAGAATTTAGACCTTTCCTTGAATCAGTTATGGAAGATTTAAAGGATAAGAAAGTTGGAATCTTTGGTTCATACGCATGGAACGACGGCGAATGGATTGAAAACTGGAAAAAAGAAATGGAAGAAAACGGTGTTGAAATTGTAGAAGCACTTAAAGCTTTCGACTATCCAGATGCAGACGCCCTAGAAGAATGCAAAGAACTCGGCAAAAACTTCTAATTAATAAGTTTACAAAACTCGTTTTAATACGAGTTTTTTTATTGGGAAAATTTGGACTACAAGCAGTTTTCTTATATTAGTTTTTTTATTAATATCAACAAAAAAGACTTAATCAACAAGTCTTTAAATTTTTATATGGTCAAAAACATAGAAAGCCCAGGAGCTTAAGCTCCTGGGCTTTGCTAGCTAGCTGTCACTAGTTCTTATTTAATTATACTTTTAATTATCTAACGTCAATGCTTTTGATATAGTACTTACTGTCTCTTGATCTTCTCTCAACTTCTACTATTACTTCTTTGTCAAGATCTTTCTTATCAGAATATCTGTTCTCAAATTCATACAGTGTAATCGATGATCCCCTATCGTAGAATTTTGTATTGCTATCATAGGTAAACTCTAAGTGGCTTGCATCAAAGTATTTTTTATCACTGTCATCTCTGAAGTCAATATCTACATAGCTTCTTCTTGAGTTAACTTCATATATTTTTCCATATACTGTAGATATATCAGTATATCTCTTGTCACCCTTTGAATCTGCTTCAATAGAGCTTACATAACCATCTTTCATGGTTACAGTAACCCAGTAGTCGCGTCTGAGGTCTGATATATCATAGTAGCTGCTTCTGCCACTTGGTTTTGAGTAGCCGTCAATCTTAACATCAACAGTATATCTTCCAACATTTAAATTAACAGTATCATTTCTGTATCTGCTATCGTATTTATATTGGGAGATAACAATTCTACTATCACTTCTTGATGGGCTTTCATAGAGATAACCTGAAACCTTACCATTTCTTACATCTCCAAAAACAGTTGTAATTTCTGTTACCCTGTTGTCCCTATCAAATTTTAATTTAACAGGCGCATCTTTAGCGATATATTTGTATTCATCTCCGGACCTTACTAAGTCTCTATTATCTACTGACTTACCATTAATATAAATATAATTTGTAGCAAGTTTTGAAGATCTTCTATCTCTCTTGTTGTTTGGATAGATATCGACATAGTATTCTTTATCATATTCACTGTAACCGAATTGATAGAAGGTACCATCTGAATAAGCTTCTCCGCGTTTTGCTTCAACCTTAGTTACCTTTTCGCCAAGTTTTGTAATTTTAACTTCATAATTTACATCTAGGTTTGTTAGGCTTGATTTTGACCCATCTATATAAATGTCAGCATCTCTTAAGTCGAGCTCCATTTTATTATTTAAGATTGAACCCTTTTTGTATTCGATTTCGAACCTATATGTTGAATATATAGCTGAAATTTTACCTTCGATTGTTTCTTCCGTTGATTTTAAAGTTGCCTTTGTAACCTTGGCTGTTTCTGTTGTGTATGTGAAAGTACCCTTCATGCCTTTGGTTATTTTATCAAATAGAGCTGGTGAACCATCAATAATTAGCTCTGCTGCATAGCCAACTAAAACTGATTGAGTCTTTGCTCCTGTATTAATAAGAGCAATAACTTCATCGCCATTTTCTGTAACGTCTACAACAGTACCTTCAATTGTAGTGGTAACTGGCTTTGGTGGTTCTGGTGGTGTGACAGGCTTTGCTGGATTCTTTTCAAGATAATCCATAGCAACTGTAATCATCTTAGCTATACTTGCCCTATCGATTGGATCGTTAGGTCTAAAGTTTCCTGTGCCGTCTCCTTCTTTGCTCAAAACTCCAATGTCGATTAGAGCTTGGATGCGTGAGTGAGCGTCAACAGAAATTTTGCTTGTGTCCTTGTATGATAAGGATACAGCTTGTTTGGTATCTAGCTTCAAAGCATTTGCTATAAAGCCAGCTGTGTTGGTTCTATCAACAGGTTTTCTTTGTGCAGGTTTTGTGTCCAAAAGCATCTTTCCTTCAACAGCTAGAGCTAAGCCCTTCATTGAATAAACACCTGCGTATAGGCATTTTAAAATAGCTGGTCTAGCCCAATCAATGCCTGGGTTTCCTTGTTGTTTAACAACATTTAATAGGGCATCAAGATCTTTACCGTAAGTTGCGTTTGCAACTTTTAGATCAGCCTCAGAAACATTTACAAGATTTGCAAGCAAGCTTGTGATTTCTGTAAATGCAATATTTCCTTTTGGTTTGAATGTCCCGTCTCCGTAGCCCTTGATAACTCCGGCCGATGCAGCCTTGTTAACATAAGGTGCGTACCATTCACTGTCTGGGACATCTTTAAATTTAGCCGCTTCAATATTTACTGGTAAAAAAGATACAACCATCAAAGCAGCTAATATTATCGATAATAGCTTTTTCATAATTTCCTCCTTATCTCTAATTATCAAAAATCTAATAATTGTTCGAAATTCTTCTTTATATAAATATTTTACATCATTGCACTAAAAAAGGCAACAGATTCGTATTACATTTGTTTTACATTATGGTCTTTATGTTACATTTATATTAAATTTATTAAAATTCCTTGAAAAGCTTGAACTTTACATATATTATATAAAGTAAGTGAGGGTATGTATGAAATTAAGAAAAATTCTTGCTCTGGTCCTAGTAGTTTTAACCTTGTTGGTTCAAAACTCCTATGCAACAGACAATTCAAAAGATACAAGTAAATATTTCGAAATTGAAGCCCGCACGCTTGAAAAAGTTGGCATTATCAAGGGAAACAAGGAAAAAAATCTCCAGCTAGAAGCAAATCTCAAGCGCAAGGATCTGCCTATAATTATTTCCCGGCTTTACAGCGAAGAAGATAAGGCCAAAAAATCTACCTACAAGATATCATTTAATGATATAAAAAAAGATGACTACTTCTATTCTTATGTAGCTTGGGCTGTTGAGAAAAAATTGATAAAGGGAATTAGCGATGAAGAGTTTGGCGCCAACGAAAATGTAACCATCAAGGAAGTTGAGGTAATATTGCTTCGGACCCTAGGCTATGAAGAAGAGGCTAAGACTTGGAATTTAATCGAGCCCCTAAGCCTTTCACTTGGCTTGCGTGATGGCCTAAATATTGAATCGGGCAAAAACCCAGAGCTAAATCGCGGTGAGCTTTCAAAACTCATCGTCAATGCACTTTCAATCGAGTGCAAGGGCTCAACCCTAAAATTAAAAGATATCTTAAATATTGACATCTAAAAAGGACTTGCAAAGTTAAAATGAAGCAAGCCCTTTTTTGTTTACATATTTTATTATTATATTTTTTGTAGGGCCCTGTAGAGGCGATCCTTTATGGTCGCCAAGACCGATTAAAAAACCGACACGCATAAGATGTCGATTTTAATATTCTCAATTCTATACATTGCACGGATTTATTAAGAAAAATAGATGAATTTTTTTAGGCTGAGACTTTTTTACGACCGAGGTGTACAGATGGTACTCCGCAGGGAGAAAAAAGTCGAACACTGAAAAAATTCGCTATTTTAATAATAAATTAGCCTACTTTTTTAAGCGTATAAAAGTCATAATCCGTTACAACCCTATAATAACCCTTGAGCTCCTCATTTAATTCTACATCTCCGGTATCAACAAGGAGAGGTCCGCCAACGGAATTTAATTTAGTCTTTGTAGCTAAGACGATTATGTTGTCCTTGCCCACCCGCCTTAGAACTTCCGGTGAAAATTGTTGGTTGCCTCTGCCAAATAAATAGCCTTGGCCGCCAATAACTGTAATAATAATTTTGGCCTTGTCATATTTGTCCAGGAGTTTTAAAATTTCCTTTTCATCTATGTCCTTGCCAATTTGTTCCCTATTGTAAACGGCATCAACTCCAAGGAGGGACCCATTTAAGTCCATGATATCCATAATTGGTTTTAAAGTTGAACCTGTTCCCACCAAGTAAAGTGTATCCTCTTCCATGCAATCAACTGCGTATTGGCAGATGGATTCTATATCTGATTGTTGGCCTTGGGACCTGGTGGATTTTAAAGCTTGGACAAGGGCGATTACAAAGGGGACTTTTAAATAGCCGTAGAGCTTTGTACTTAAAATTTCATTCCTAAAGGCCTCTTCATCAATATCCATAACCTCTTGCAAAAGGAGTTCATAGCCCTCTCCCTTTAAAAATCTCTCAATAACCAGGGCCGCAGATTCAGGTTTGTTGGCAAAAACTGCCGAGTGCATCTTGGTCCCTGCTGGTATGCCAAGGGCCGGTATTTTGTCACCAATAGCATCGTAAATATTTCTGGCAGTTCCGTCGCCTCCAGCAAAAACTAATAGGTCAACGCCCTCATCCATAATTTCCTTGGCGATCCTAATGGTGTCATCAGCCGAAGTTTTGTCTCCCAGCTTATCCACTTCCCTGTGGTCTATGCCGAGCTCTCTTAATATATCTCCGCCCATTACTCCTGGTGCAGAAATTATTTCTGGCAATTTATTATCTCTTTTTAATATTTCAAAAACTGTTTTTGCCCTCTCGTTGGCCTTTGGCTTTGCTCCGCGTTCAAGGGCCAGCTCTACAATTTTGTCACCGTCGCTGCCCTTTAAACCTGCGCTGCCACCAATGCCAGCCAAGGGGTTAACAATTAATCCAATTTTCATTTTAATCTCCTTTTTTAACTTTAAAATCTATATACTTAACAGAACCATCTTTGATAGTCATCATCACCTTGCCCTTTAGATTCCTTCCTAAGAGTGGTGTGTTTTTTGATCTAGAAAAAGAATTGGAATAGCAATACTCGTAATCAGGATCAATTAAAACCAAGTCTGCCCTTTGCCCCGCTTCTAACTTTGAAGATTTCTTATAAAGTTTACGAGGATTTGTGCTCAAGATCTTAATTAAATCCATCATCTCAAAGCCAGCTTCGTCTACCAATTTCATATTGAGCATAGAAAAAGCAATCTCCAATGAAGTGACTCCAGATTTGGACTTGTACTTACCCAACTCTTTATCAGCTTCTGTGTGTGGAGCGTGGTCAGTTCCAATCATGTCAATAGTTCCATCTCTAAGGCCTTCAATAAGTGCCAACCTGTCCGCCTCTTCGCGAATAGGAGGATTGACCTTTAAAAGTGTTCCGTGCTTTTCCACATCTTCCTTGTTAAAGAAAATATGATTTGGATTGACTTCTGTTGTAATGCTTAAGCCCTCTTTTTTAGCCTGCCTAATGAGTTCTACTCCTTCTTTTGAAGACAGATGTTGGACATGGAGATGGCCTCCCATCTCCCTTAATAAATCTATATCTCTTTTTATAATAGAAATCTCTGCTTCGCGTGGAGCTGTATCATCGTAACCAGGATGGCTAATATAAGTCGGGTCTTCCTCGTGCAAGCTAATAATAAAATTGTGATTCTTACTTGCCTTTAAAGCCTGGCGCATAAAGTCTACATCAGCCAGAGGAAAACCGTCGTCAGTAAAACCGATTACGCCCATTTCCTTTAAGCTTTCAAAATCAACAAGGTCTTTGCCCTTCATGCCCTTGGAAACATTTGCAGAAATATAAATATTTACTGGCAAGTCTTTGGTCTTCTCCATTGCCTCAGCCACCATCTCCTTAGAGTCAATTGGCGGCACGGTATTTGCCATTGCCACAAGGTCTGTAAATCCACCGCAAAGCGCAGCCATAGATCCACTTTCAAAAGTTTCTTTTCTCTCCTCGCCAAAATCACGCAAGTGAGTGTGAGGGTCAAAAAAACTTGGAGCCAAAATAAGCCCATCAGCATCAAATCTATTTTCATCTTTAACTTCTAAATCCTTGGCAATGGCCTTGATGGTCTTTCCACAAATTTGTATATCTAAAACTTCATCAAGCCCTTGCAAGGGATCAATTACACGAGCATTTTTAATTAGCATTGCAAAACCTCCTATAGGACATATACCCATAGTGGATTATTTTTAAAATTATGTTATAATAACAAGTGGAGGTATCTTATGACAAAAAACGCATGGTTAAAATTAAATGAAACAGAAAGAAAAGAAGTTCACAGCTTTTGTGACGGCTACATTGATTTTTTAAATGTTGCGAGAACAGAAAGACTTGCTAACATCGAAATCATTCGTCAAGCAGAAGCCAAGGGCTTTAAAAACATTGAAGAAGTTGACAGCTTAAAGGCTGGAGACAAGGTTTATGTAGACCAAAAGGGCAAGGCCGTACTGATGTTTGTTATCGGTAAAGAACAAATCGAAAACGGCCTCAACATAGTTGGATCACATATCGACAGCCCACGCTTAGACGTCAAGGCAAACCCACTTTATGAAGATTCAGACGGAATGGCAAAATTAAAAACTCACTACTATGGCGGAGTTAAAAAATACCAATACGGCACAATTCCTCTAGCAATTCACGGCGTCCTCTTTAACAAAGACGGCGAAAGAATTGAAATCAACATTGGTGACGATGACAAAGATCCAGTTTTCTGCGTATCAGACCTTCTAATCCACCTATCCAAGGACCAAATGGCAAAGACAGCCAGAGAAGCTCTGACAGGTGAACAAATGAATGTCATCATCGGCAACATTCCTGTTGAAGGCAAAGACGAAAAAGAAGCTGTTAAAGCAAATATTTTAAAATTAATCAAAGACAAATACAATTTTGAAGAAGAAGATTTCAAAGTAGCTGAACTCGAAGTTGTACCAGCTGGCAAGGCTAGAGAAATGGGACTCGACCGCTCAATGATCCTTGGCTATGGCCACGACGACAGAATTTGTGCCTACACTTCCCTTCAAGCAATCCTAGAAGTTGAAAACCCAACCAAGACTGCCCTTTGCATCTTCGCCGACAAAGAAGAAATCGGCTCAATGGGTAACGCAGGTATGGCTTCATATATGTTTGAAAATGCAGTTGCAGAAGTTGTTGCAAGACTTGGCGACTACTGTGAACTAAAAGTAAGACGCGCACTCAAAAATTCAAAAGTTTTATCTTCAGACGTAAGCGTTGCTTATGACGGAGACTTTGCAGAAACTTGTGAAAAAATGAACACAGCCTTCATTGGAGGCGGTATCGCCCTTGTAAAATACACAGGATCAGGCGGAAAAGGCGGATCAAATGACGCCAACGCAGAATTCCTCCAAGAAGTCAGAACAATCTTCAACGAAGGAAATATCGTATGGCAAACAGGCGAACTTGGCAAAGTTGACCAAGGCGGCGGCGGAACAATCGCTTTATTGTTATCAAAATACGGTGCAGAAGTTGTAGACTGCGGACCAGGACTACTAAGCATGCACGCCCCACACGAAGTAGCCAGCAAGGTAGACACCTACATGTGCTACAAAGCCTACAAGGTATTTATGGATAGATAAAAATTTAAAAAACAAACTTAAAATAGCTATAAGCGAAGTGCTTATAGCTATTTTTTTATTGCAATTATTTGTTGCTTTGTTTTAAATTAAAATTCAAATATCTCTTCAAACAAAAAAGACGGTGAAAATTAATCTCACCGTCTAAATTTATTTTTTCTTTAATTCAATTATTACAAGCTCTGGTCGGTTAAAAATCCTGGGCACGCGAGTGGACTCTCTGGCGAGTCCCCGACTGACGATCATCTGGCTGTGGTCAAAATTATACAAGCCTCCAGCGTAAGATGGCAGCCAACCTTCATCAGGGGCGAAGACTCCGTTTAAAATATATGGAATCCTCCACTGGCCTCCGTGGGCGTGGCCGCAGAGAATTAAATCGAAATTATATTTTAAATAGTCATCCACAAAGGCCGGTCGATGGGCAAGCAAAATCGTAAAAAGTCCATCGTTTTTATTTTTACCAACTTCCTCCAGCTGGTCGTAAAAATCTTTTTCCTTGTCTGTAAATCTTTTCACATCAAGGTCATCGACACCAGACAAAGAAATTGTCTGACCATTAATATTTATTTTACTAGTCTTTCCATCCAAAACTTCAATATTGTTCTTTCTAAGCCAATCCAACATTCCATCCACCCGTCTGGACCAGTACTCGTGGTTGCCAGTTACATAGTAAGTCGGATACTTGTTTGAAATGGCCTGCAAAAATATCTTTGTATTGTCATCGGGAATCTCATCATCAAAAATATCCCCACCCAAAAGAACAATATCAGGCTCTTCCTTATTCACAGCATTTATCAAAGTCTTTTGACCTTCCCCATACTTGCAGGAATGCAAGTCAGTCACCAGGGCAAGCCTAAGAGGCGAATGAATCTTGTCCGACTCGATTACGTAATGAACCGTCTTTAAACGTACATCAAAAGCCGCAAACAAAAAAACTATTAATACAATCAATCCCGCCAGGCGTAAATATTTTTTCTTGTTATTTTTCTTCATCAAATCTCCGTTTATTATAAATAGATTATTTCCTCGTCATCTTGCCTATGCACTCTACACCACTTGTGCCTTTGAACATATCGATTACATATATTTCTTCGACATCGAAAGTGTCTTTTAGGATTTTTAGGTCTCTAGTAAATGTACCCAGGTCGCAGCTCATATAGATGAGTTCTTTTTTGCATGTTTTGTTGATTCCTGCAATTACATCCTTGTGGAGGCCGGACCTTGGTGGGTCGATAATTATTGTGTCATATTCTTTTTTGTTTGTCCGCATATAATCGGCTGTGTCCTTGCAGATAAATTTTGTGTTTTTTATATCATTTAACTTAGCGTTGTCCTTGGCGTGGTTGATGGCGGATGAATTTATTTCAACACCCGTTAGTGTCTGGGCGTTTTTGCCCACATAAAGAGAAATAAAACCAACTCCGCAGTAGAGGTCCAAGACTTCTCCTCTTTCCTGGTCGCCGATTATTTTTAAAGCGTGGGCTGCTCCTGACTTGGAGTTTTGAAAAAATCCATCTATATCATGGGCGTATTTGATGCCTTCAATTTCTAATATAGGCAAGGTTCCCCTGTGGCCATTGATATCTTCAACCCCATCTATTTTCTCGCCAAAATACTCGCCGTCAGTCGCCAAAAATAATCCATTGTCCGCCTGCCTTAGGCTAACATAGGTCGCGTTTTTTAAAAATTTTGGCAGAGTTTCTATAAAGTCTTTGTGGCCAAACAATATTTCTAGGTCTGGCAGGTAAATATCGTTGGTCCCTCTGGAATGCAAACCGATTTTGCCTCCGTCAACATGGAGTCGGATTTTATTTAGCTTATAATTATCACTTGCAACAGCTTTTACATCCAAGTCGATTCCAGCTTTTCTTTTTATATTGAAGTCGACCATATTCTTTTTTAATTCCAGCTGATAGTCTTCGTCAAGAGGATAAAGGGGATAAGCTGAACCCAGTGGATTTTTAGTAAATTTTCTCCTATCAGAATACTGGATAAATTCTTTTACCTCAGCCTCGTCATAATTTTTCTTTTCATTAACTAAAAAATACTCCACCAAATCTCCTGGTAGAGCATCTTTTACAAAAACTGTTTTACCGTCTCTAATTACACCCCTGCCATCGGTTGAGATATCTACAATTTGTCCGCGCATTAAAAATGCCCCAATCTATAAACTGTATTTTCCATTAGCGATAGGTCGACAACTCTAAAGTCATCGTGGACGCTCTCTGGCCAGTTAGGTGTTACTTCGTTATTTTGAAATTTTTTCATAGTTTGAATGGCCCCTTCAATTATCATCAGGCTATCCGAATCGAGCTTTGAGCCCTCTTCAAGCATAACTGACTTATAGGGAGTTTCATTTGGCTTAACCGAACCGCTAAGTGGATGGGTCAAAAGCTTGTAGCCCTTGTGAACCATGTCTCTAATGGTTGTTAGAACCTCCATATAAGTTTTGTTATCATCAATGTAAACAAGATTAAATTCATTTTCAAATTTGTCACGCACATAAGGATTGTTGGTGACAATTATATTTTTACTTTTCATAAATCCTCCTTATAATTTATCTGCAAGATCTATAATTTTTTTAAGTCTATGGTTGATACCCGACTTTGTCAGCCTACCGCCCATAAGTATAGAAAGTTCGTTCAAACTGGCATCAGGATTGGCCAGTCTCAAAAGCCCGACATCATACAAATTTTTATCCAGGTCTTCAAAGGCTCCCATTTCTTGGAGCTTCTCTATTGCCTCGATTTGCTTTAAACCTGCGGCTATAGTTTTGGTCATGTTGGCCGATTCGCAATTTACCCGACGATTCACATCATTTCTGGTAGCATTTAAAATCAGGCTGTCTTCAAATACCAAAGTGCTTTGCACAGCCCCCATTAAAGTCAGCATATCCGAGATGGCATTTCTCTCTTTTATATAGAGAATTATATTGTTTCGTCTCAAGGTGAAACCACATTTTATACCCAGGCTCTCTATGAGCCCTTGGCCCAACTCTGCCTCATTTAAATATTTAAATTCAATTTCCAAGTGGTAGCTCTTATCTGGATCGCTGACCGAACCATTGGCAATAAAAGCTCCCCTTACAAAGGCCCTTTTTAATTGATTGTCAGATTTTTTTATAAAATCTCCAAGCTTAAAGATTGAGTCAATATAAACATGGTTTTTTCTTGGTCCTCCAATCTTTATTTTAAAATCATCTGGCGAAGAAAAATTTTTTATACGATTCAAATACTCCTCGTCACATTTGCCCTCGATAGATTTTTGGGCCATGGCATTTTTGCTAGCCAAATAACCCATTAGCTCGCACAGATCCTCGTCGCTTCTATTAGACTCATAAGTAAATAATTCATTTTTAACAGTCTGTGTAAAGTTAGCCATTTTTCTCTAAAGTTTTAAAAGCCTTTCTAACAATATACCTTTCGTTTTCATAAGCCAAGAGCTTTTTGGCCTCATCCATTGAAATAAATTCCGTATGGACAAAGCCCTCTTTCCTTTGAGGTTTGGCATCAAAGCTGGTCGCCTCCATCAAATACCATTTGACCTTTTTGGGATAGGACTTGCCCTTGCCAACATTCATCTTGTAATAGACCGTATCTATATACTTGATAATCCTTGCGTCAATGTTGGTCTCCTCTTTTACTTCTCGCAAAGCAGTCGTTTCCCAGGACTCGCCTTCCTCTACTCTACCCTTTGGCAGGCAATAGTAGCCGTTTTTCTTTTGTAAAATCAAGAGTTCATTATTCTTATTAATAACAACTCCTCCGCAAGAAATAACCATGACACTCCCTAAAATAACATAAATAATTTATACAACAAATTCGCAGCGATACCTGCGCAAATTCCACCAATAGTGTGAGACATAATCGCCTTACCTGTAAGTTCTTTAGCTCCCAGTGAATCCATCATTGCAACGTGGGTTGATAAATATCCACTCCAACACATGCAAATTGCGGTGAAAACTGCTATTTCATTAGCAGTAATTGAACCGGATTCAATAAGGCCTGGCACAAGTCCCATAGCAGCACCAGCGCTTCCAAGAGCAGTAATAGGCACAGCAATACTGGATGGATTTTGAAAACCAAATAGCGGACTCAAAATAAAGGAAAGTTTTTCTCCCAGCCATGGCAAAAAAGCCACGCCTTCATTGGCCGCCCCAGTATAACCTTCTGGTCCAGGACCGTTTGTAAGCAAGAGTACCAGTGAACAGATAACTACAACGCCAGGAATAATAGTTAGACCCATGTCTACACCATTTTTTCCCCCTTCGAGGAGAGAGTTTATAGCCCTACCTCCAACGCTGCCTTCTCTAACTACTCTTAGCTTTCTATTTTCAAGTTCTTTGAAGTCCAAGGATGAATCTTCTGTTCCATAATAAGCTTTGGTAAAACGCATCATAATGCGAACACTCACAATGGAGCCAATAATTGCTCCCAAATTTCCAACCAAAGCTGCTTTTATAGATCCATCAATCTTCAGCCCCATCATAGTTGATGTGATAATTAAACCCATACCAAAAGAAGTCCCTATATTTGTAAGGGCTGGTAGCTGGTAATTTTTAAAATATCTGACAAAGTTTTGGTCTTTAGCCAAGGATAAAATTGCAGGGTTGTCCGACATATAACAGGTAAGTACACCAAGGCTGGCGGCTCCCGGCAAATCGTAAAGTGGTCCCATCAGCTTAGATAAGAGTTTATCAATAAGGGCGATTACCCCAAACTCTCCCAGTATCCCTGACAAGGCGCCTGCTATAACTGCAACGCCCATAATGTAAAAACAAACATCCATAATCATGGCATAAGATGATTGCATAATGGTGTTTATCATATTGATTACACCCATCTTGTGACCAATCAAACCAAATATAGTTGTAAAAATAACTATAAAAATAATAACTTCCCTGCCCACAGCAGGAACTAATTTATGTTTCTCATCCATAACTTCACCTCATGACATTATTTTATCATTAATATTAAAATAAGTAAACAATCAAATAAAAAAGAACCCTGCATCCGCAAAGTTCTCTTGGTTAAAATCTTTTATTTTTTTAAAGCCATCCATCTATAAAATACTTTTGCAATATATTTTTAAAAACCTCCAGCCGCTCATTTACAAAAAATTTTAGCATTTTGTTTTTAAAAATTTCCAGCCATTCATTTGCAAAAAATATTAGCATTCTATTTTTAAAGATAATCGGCCGGTCATCTGTAAAATTTTTTTAAGATAAATAATAATTTATTGCCTCATTTATATTTTTAAATTCTACAATCTTTGCATTCTTGGCCTTGATCTTGGCAGATGTTTTTGGAATTGCAATTTCGCTAAAGCCAAGTCTGTCCGCCTCATTAATTTTTGTCTGTAAGCCTTCGGTCTTTCTAACCTCGCCTGTCAAAGATACGTCACCAATAAAGACCACGTCTTTTTTAATTGGCCTGTTGTAATAACTAGAAGCCAGACTCATTATAATGGCAAAGTTTATACCTGGATCAAAGGTTTTTAAGCCACCAACCGCTTTTAAAACCACATTCATATCAAAAAGTTTTAGCTTCATCTTGTCTTCCAAAATCGAAATCATAATATTTAATGAATCTTTTTTGATAGAATCCGTTATCCGCGACGGATATGGAGTGAAAGTTTTATTCATAAGGCTTTCAACTTCCATTACAATGGCCCTGGTCCCTTCTTTAATAACGCCTAGGCTGGATCCTTTGACCGGCTCTTCACGAGTGGTCATAAAGTATTCACTAGGATTATCTATGGACTTCATACCCGATTCTTCCATGTAGAAAAATCCAATTTCTCCTGTTGACCCGTAACGATTTTTGGTCGCCATCAAGGTCCTAAGTGGATCTCCAGCCTCACCCTCTATATATAAAACTGTATCCACCAAGTGCTCGATGCTCCTTAGACCTTGAAGTTCATCGGCCTTATTCATCTGCCCAACCAAAAAAACCATCTTGGGTTTTTCTGTATTCTTGGCAAGCTCAACGCACTTGTAAGCGCATTCTAAACTTTGAGTTGGACTGCCTGCACGGCTTGGCAAATATTCGTCCAAAACAAAAGTCTGGATGGAGTCGACAATTAGAGCGTCCACATCTAAATCTTCAGCCTTGGCCACAACAGCGTCCAAAGAATTAGTCGCCATTATATAAAGGTCTTCACCAATATTTTCTATAACGCGTTCGGCCCGTTTTTTAATTTGACTGCCCGACTCTTCGCCGCTGGCGTACAAAACCTTGTATCCCTCTTCAACCAAAGCATTGGAAAGTTGCAGAAGCAAGGTGGATTTGCCGGCACCAGGTCTAGCTGTAACAATAGTCACGGAGTCCCTAACGATGCCGCCGCCCATCACCCTGTCCAACTCCTTGATATTAGAGATCACGCGATCACTATTAACACTTTCAATTTCTTTTAGCTTTTGAACAGTGGCCTGGTGGGTGGTAGATTTTTCGTGAACGGGCTGGCTATTGCCAACTTCCACCAAAGATCCCCAAGACCCACACTCAGGGCACTTGCCTAAATATCCTGCGGACTCATAGCCGCAGTTCTCACACTTGTACAGATTGTTTCTCTTCATCCTTTATCCTTTTTATTTTAACTTTGCCGTCCTCATAATCTACAAGGATCTTATCGCCTTCCAAAACTTCTCCCTCAATAATCTTTTCGCTCAAATTATCTTCAAGTGCAGTTGTAAGAGCCCGTTTAAGTGGCCTTACACCAAAGACATCTGAGTAACCGACCTCAGCAATATGATCGACAAAGGCGTCTGTAACATCCACCTTGTATTTATCACTCACACGAGATTTGATATCTTCAATTTCCAGACGGGCAATCTTTTTAACATTGTCCTTAGAAATTCTATCAAAGACAACTATCTCATCAATCCTGTTTAAAAATTCTGGTCTAAAGGTATCTTTTAAAGCCTTATTGACCTTACCTTTGATGGATTCAAATTCGGAAGAGGACCCTTCCATAAATCCGATTGAATTTTGTTTTTCAAGTTGGCTGGTGCCGGCATTTGAAGTCATAATTATAACTGTGTTTTTAAAGTTAACTTCCTTGCCCTTGCTGTCTGATAGCCTGCCTTCTTCTAGAATTTGTAGAAGGGCATTGAAGACATCTGGGTGGGCCTTTTCAATTTCATCAAACAAAATAACTTGATAGGGCTTTCTCCTTACATTTTCTGTGAGCTGACCACCTTCTTCAAAGCCTACATAGCCCGGAGGCGATCCAATTAGTTTAGAAACCGAGTGCCTTTCCATGTATTCACTCATATCTATAACTGTCATTGCGTTTTCGTCGCCAAAGAGTTCATAGGAAACCCTTTTTGCCAAATAGGTTTTACCAACTCCAGTTGGACCAACAAAAAGCATGGACGCGATTGGACGGTTAGGATTTTTAAGTCCTGCCTTAGACCGTTTTATAGCCTTATCTATTACATCAATTGCTAGATCTTGGCCAATGACTTTTGCCTTTAGATTGTCTTTAAAGGTCCTGAGCTTTTCCAGTTCAGTTGAAGTCATGTCGCTTACAGGAACCTTTGACCACCTGCTTACAATGGTCTCAATCATAGGTGTGTCCACGATATTTTTTGTATTTTCAACCGGCCTTGGACTCTCGCCAATCCGAGCTTCGATTATTTTTTCTTCGTCTCTTAGCTTGGCGGCTCTAATAAAATCTTCATCGCCTATGGCCTTCATCTTTTCATCTTGGATTCTCAAGAGATTTTCCTTTAGGATATCCATATCATCCTTGACCTTGACCTTGGTCCTGGCTTTACTCATGGCCTCGTCCATAACGTCGATGGCCTTGTCAGGTAAAAATCTTTCGCTAAGATATCTCTTGGACAAGGTTACTGATTTGACAAGGGCTTCATCTGTAATTTTTACATTGTGATAGCGTTCAAAATCTTCTTTAATTCCGCGAAGAATTTCTATTGACTCCTCAACGCTTGGCTCTTCAACTACAATTGTTTGCAGTCTGCGCTCAAGGGCTGAATCCTTTTCTATATATTTTTTGTATTCATCAAAGGTAGTTGCACCTATAATTTGAATGTCGCCGCGTGCCAAATAAGGCTTTAAAATATTTGATGCATCCAGAGAGCCTTCGCTGCCACCAGCCCCGACAATATTGTGGATTTCATCTATAAATAAAATCATGGACTTGTCCTTGGAGGCACGTTCCAAAAGCTTCTTGATCCTGCTTTCAAAATCGCCCCTGTACTTTGTCCCTGCAACCAGAGAAGTCATGTCAACCATGTAGACATTTTTGTCAGCCAAATAATAAGGGACTTCGCCCTTTTCTATGCGTTCAGCCAGACCATAAACTATAGCCGTCTTACCAACGCCAGGCTCACCGATTAAAGTTGGATTGTTCTTGGTCCTACGAGATAGAATTTGAATCATCCGCTCAATTTCTTCTTCCCTGCCAATAACAGGATCAATCTTGCCAGCCTTGTATCTGTCATTTAAATTTATCGTATACTCTTCTATTGATTCATCATCCGAAAAATCTTCATCGTCTTCAGAAACAATGGACCTGATAAAAGCATTTTCATCAAAGCCCAGAGTATCTATTACCATCTCCGTCATATCGTATTTATCACTTATGGCACAAATGGCAAGGACTTCTGGACTTACATCGTCCAAGGCAAAATATTCTGCCCGTTTCTTGGCTTCAAACATTAAAATATTTCTGGCCCCTTGGGCATAGCCTTCAGGCTTTGTGTAGTCTCCTTGACCAACCAAGTCATAGAGGGCCTGCCTAAAACGCCTATAGGTCATCCCGTATTGGGCAAAGGCCTGCTTAACTTCTGAATTATATTTTAAAAGTGCGAGCACAATGTGCTCACTGCCCAGGTTTTTTGCCCCCAGGCTCTCCGCTTCCTCATGTGCAAGCTGGATTATACTTTTGGCATCTTGATCAAAATTTGTTAAATCAAACACTGTCTCACCTTCTTATAATAGTTCAAAAATCTTTTTGTAATAGTATTTTTCTAGTTCTTCATTCATAATGCCCTTGGTCTTTAAATGTTCGGGCTGGGTGTTTACCAGGAGAGAATTAATTTTTTCTGCTTCAATTCTCTCACCAATGGCTTCCTTGTAAATAGTTATGTCGTCCACAACTCTGAGGAAGTCTACAAAGCTCACAGCTTCCATGGCCTTATACTTATCAATTCTATCCTTGATATAGGAAATAAATTCCTCGTCTCCTTTTAGGTCTTCCCTCTCTGCGGTTTCCATAATGCAAAGCTCTTCTGCAATATTTTTCATAAAATTTAATTCTTTTTCAATATTGCCCTTGGAAATCATCCTCAGTACAAAAAATGCAGATGGCCTTGACCCACTGTTAAATGGCAATAACATAGCCCCTGGCATCTTCATTATCTTCTTTATCAGGGTCAAAATCCTGTTCTTGTTCATCATAGCCGGCAGGTGCAAGAGGACATCAAAAACCAAACCATTGCCACAAAGGGGAGTGGTTGCAGTCAGATATCCAAAATTCCTGTCCTTTTGAAAGGTAAAATTACTTGATAAATTCTTTTCAATAGGCTTTAGCTTCTGATAAGCAGCATCCCAGGAATCTGCCTTGGCACTCATCAGAATGTGGTCAACATCATTTATAATAATAAAAATATTTTCTTCTTCATTATAGAGAATCGACGGATCGGTTTCGTCTGTAATATTCATGGACAAGAGATTCATCTCTTGGATAAAATTAATTTCATCCTGCATACTCCTATAGGAAGGAATATATTTTAGAGGAACTTCCACAGCTCCTGCTGCACTTATAATCTTATCCCTGAGGTCAGACCGCTCGTTCCAATTCATCTTTTCTACATATTTATAACCCGACACATTGCGGATCAAGTCAACATTGTAACCGCTAATAATCATTTCACATTCTCCATTTGAGCCTTAATCTCTTGGGCCCTCTCATAGTCTTCGGTTCTAATCGCTATATCCAATTCCTTCCTCAAGTCATCCATATAAGATTTTTTTGAATTTTCCCTGGTGGTTGGCATTAGATTTTTGCTCTTCAACAAGTTTTCAATTTCATTTTTAAAGCAGGAATAGCAAACTTCACAGCCAGCCATTTGCGTAATCTTTAATTCGCTCAGCTTGGTCCCACAATTTGGACAAGTGATTTCGTTAATATCCTTCTCTTCCATGGAATTTTCCAATTCCTTGATCAGGTTCATAATCTGATTGTTAAAAATAACCTTGACATCAATATTGGAATCGTCACCTATATTAAACATTTCCTTTAACTCTTCAAGAGGAAGCTTTTTAAAATCATCGTATTCAAAATTATTAAAAGAAAAAAAATTATTCATCTTCACTCTCCTTTGCAAGCACCAGCAAGATATTTTTTAAAATCGAAGCCCGGAGCATATTTTTCTCGCCCGGTCTCACATCCAAGCTCCTGTCGCTTAAGCTGCTAGCTATAAGAGCGGATTCTCTTTTCGTAATAATGCCCGAATCAAAAAGCGAATCCAAAATCAAGTCCACCTCGCTGGCCGTAACTGAATCACCAATTGTATCCACAAGCATGGATTCAAAATCACTTGTGGTCGTTAAATTTATCTTTTCAATTGATATATATCCGCCTCCGCCACGTCTACTTTCAATATAGTAGCCCATTTGCGGCTGAAATCTAGTCTCTAAAACATAATTAATTTGAGATGGCGAGCACTTAAATGAATCTGCCAGAGCATTTCTCCTGACCTCAACGTATCCTCCGCTCTCCTCAAGCATCTCTTTTAAAAATTCTTCTATAATATCGGTAAGCCTTGCCAATTAAATCACTCCTTTGACTTTGACTTTCTTTAACTATTAATACCCAGACATATTTTTGTTTAAACAAGAGCCTCTTGCTAAATATAATTTACAATTTACAAGTCTTTTGGTCTTAAAAATAAATTTTAACAATAAAAAAGCCACCCTTGCGGGTGGCAAAATAAATCTCAATCTTATTTGTTTTCAAATTGGCTTGTAGCTAATTTAACTCCAGGTCCCATTGTTGAGCAAACTGTGAGTGATCTAAGGTACTTACCTTTTGCAGCAGCTGGTTTAGCCTTTACGATAGCTTCCATAATTGCATCTAAGTTTTCCTTAAGTTTTTCTTCACCAAAGCTCTTCTTACCAATAACGGTGTGGATGATGTTTGCCTTATCAAGTCTGTATTCAACTTTACCAGCCTTAACTTCGTTAACAGCCTTTGCAACATCCATTGTAACTGTACCACTCTTTGGGTTTGGCATTAAACCCTTAGGTCCTAGAACCTTACCAAGTCTACCTACAAGACCCATCATATCTGGTGTTGTGATAAGTGTATCGAAATCAAACCAGTTTTCATTTTGGATTTTTTCAATCATATCTTCAGCGCCAACAAAATCTGCTCCAGCTTCTTTAGCTTCTTTTTCCTTGTCGCCCTTTGCAATTACAAGTACGCGAACTTCTTGTCCTGTTCCGTGTGGCAGAACGATAGCACCACGAACTTGTTGGTCAGCGTGTCTGCCGTCAACACCAAGTCTTGCGTGTAATTCAATTGTTTCGTCAAATTTTGCTGTTGAACCCTTTAATACATTTTGTAGAGCTTCATTTGCATCATAAAGCTCAAATCTATCAAATTGCTTAACAGCTTCTTGATATTTTTTTCCTCTTCTCATTATATTAACCCCCTACTATTGTTCTACTTCTACGCCCATGCTTCTTGCAGTACCTGCAACAAGTCTCATAGCTGATTCGATTGATGCAGCATTTAAGTCTGGCATCTTGATTTCAGCGATTTCTTTTAATTGAGCCTTTGTTAGCTTACCAACTTTTTTCTTGTTTGGTTCACCTGATGCAGATTCAAGTTTAAGAGCCTTCTTAATTAGAACTGCTGCTGGTGGGGTCTTTGTAATAAATGTGAATGATCTGTCTTGGTAAACAGTGAGCACAACAGGGATAATTAAACCTGCTTGGTCAGCTGTCTTTGCGTTAAATTCTTTTGTAAATTGCACAATGTTAACACCGTGAGGTCCAAGAGCTGTACCTACTGGTGGTGCAGGAGTTGCCTTACCTGCTGGGATTTGCAATTTAACTAATGCTAAAACTTTCTTAGCCATAATTTCCTCCTTAGTATATTGTGGTCCGATAGGAGAGTATCTGCCACACTTTCAAATAAATTAGATTTTTTCAACTTGGTCATAGTCAATATCAACAATATTTGCTTGACCGAACATGTCTACTAATACTTTTAATATTCTCTCTTCTTTTTTGACTTCTTTAACTTCGACTACCTTATCCTTAAAAGGACCAGTCATAACTAAAACTCTGTCTCCAATTTCAACATCGACCGGCTTTTTAGGAATTTCATCAGTCATACCTAAACTCTTGAGCTCGCGATCAGTCAAAGGAACTGGGTCACCCGAAGGACCAACAAAACCGGTAACGCCTCTAGTGTTGCGCACCAAAAACCAGCTCTCGGTGTCATTTATCATATTGACAAGCACGTAGCCTGGGAAAGACTTTCTGGTCTTTAATTTGCCAGGATTGTTTTTGTCTTGATAAGATTCCATCGGAACTATTACCTCAAAAATATTATCCTTATAACCTCTGCTTGCAACCATTTGTTCGATAGTCGCCTTAACTTTGTTTTCGTGACCGCTATATGTGTGAACCACATACCATTTAGCGTCTTTTCTTCTCTCTTCGTTATTGCCTAACAACTCAGTCATCCTACTTCAAAATCAAACTGTAGACGTAACCAATTCCAAGGTCAAGTAGATAAACTAAGATACTAAACAAAACGCTAAATACAAGCACTGTAACAGTATAGTTAAAGAGTTCTTTTTTTGTAGGCCATACAACTTTTTTAGTTTCAAGGCGAACGCCTCTTAAATAAGTTGATAACTTGCCCTTCTTATTTGCATTTTCGTTTGCCATTTTAAAATTCCTTTCTACTTGGTTTCCTTGTGAACGGTGTGCTTTTGACAGAACTTGCAGTATTTCTTGAGCTCAACTCTATCAGTTGTGTGAGTCTTGTTCTTGGAAGTTCTGTAATTTCTTTGTTTGCATTCAGTGCATTCCAAAGTAATCATGTCTCTCATCTTTCCACCTCCCGTTTAATGCCCGCACACTTGGGGGCAAAACAATTACACCTAATTATACATTAAATAATTCCGATTGTCAACGCGGAAAGGCTGTTTTTCAAAAGTTTTTCTTATTTTATCAAAAATATTTTATGCAATGAAAAATTAAATATAAAAATACAAGTAAAAAAATTTTTTTAAATTATGAACAATGAATAATTACACGTTAAATATTTTTTTGATCGCAGAAAATATATAGAGAGGCAAAGAAAAAACAGCGAGATTTCTCCCGCCGCTTTGTAATAATAAATTTTTTTAAATTATCTTAGTGATGGATCAATCCATACTCTTGAGAATTCTCCTTCTGTTGTGTATGGTGTAGCTTCATCAGCTGGTGATCCCTTTACATAGTTTTTGATTGGGTATTCAACGCCCTTGTTTGAGAAGTAAACTACTGGAAGATCTTCGTATAGAATTTCTTGGATTCTTCTGTAGTGAACTGCTCTGTCTTCATATTCTGTTGCAATGTTTGCAAGTTCGAATTCCTTATCGAGTTCTGGGTTTGAATAGTTTCCATAGTTCATTGGGCCGCCTGTTACAAATCTGATTCCCATTGCTGAGATGTCTGGTCCCACATAACCGCCTAGAACTGTGAAGTCAAAGTCTTTTCTTTCTAGAACTTTTTCATCATAAGTTGGGTCGTCCATTGAGTTGTGGTTTAATTTAATGCCCATTTCCTTGAATTGTTCTGTTAGAACAACTACGAAATCATCCCAACCAGGGAATGTATCGATTGTTGTTTCAAAATAATATCCATCTGCATCTTTTGTGTAACCTGCAGCTTCAATTAATTCTTGAGCTTTTGCAAGGTCTCTTTCAGGGCTCTTTACGTCTTTGTTAATTGCCCAAGCATATTCTGGAGCGATAAAGTATTCTGAAATTGTGCCTTGTTCTTTTAGAACTCTCTTGTAGATGTCTTCACGGTCAATACCATAAAGTACAGCTTCTCTTAAGTTCTTATCTGTGAAAATTCCGCTTTCCATGTTGAAGCAAAGGTATGATTTGTTTGGCCATGATTTTGGAACAAATCTAAATCTGTCGTCTTTTTTGAGCTTTTCAATTTCTGTTGCTGGTACGCCGGCAAGTGTTTGGTCAATTTCATCATTTAACCAAGCTTGGTAAGCTGTGTTGTCGTCTGGGATAATCTTGAAGATTAGCTTGTCAACATAAGGTCCTTCGCCAAAGAAATCTGGATTCTTTTCTAGAGTGATTGATTCGCCTTCAACCATTTCAACAAATTTGAATGGACCAGTTCCAATTGGATTGTAGTTAGCATCATTGGTTAGCCAATCTGTGCCTTCGTAAATGTGCTTAGGCATAATGTATGTTCCCATCCATGCAATGTATCCAAGTAGACCTGAATCTGGTTGGCTTAGGTGGAAAACAACTGTGTCTTTATCTTTAACTTCTACACTTTCAACAGATGAGAGTGAGCTTGATGCGAAACCTTTTTTGTCCATGATTTCATCAAAAGTCCACTTTACGTCTTCTGCTGAGAAATCTTCGCCGTCGTGCCACTTAACATCCTTGTGTAGGTGGAAGATCAAGGTCTTGCCTTCATCTTCATATTCATATGATTCTGCAAGGTCGTTTATAATTTCCCCATTACCATTAATCTTTAAAAGTTTGTTAAATGTGTTTTGAATAATTTGGTAAGCAGCGTTGTCAGCTGTTGCACATGGGTTGAATTGACTTGGTTCCTTGCCAAGGCTGACAATAAATGTGCCGCCTTCTACTGGACCATCAGTCTTTTCGACCTTGTCGTCTTTCTTGTCTTCTGTTGTTTCTGTCTTTTCTTCTGTCTTTTCTTCTGTCTTTGTTTCTGTTTCTGCTGGTTTTGTTTCATCAGTCTTTGGTGCATCGTTTTTGCAAGCAAATAGTGATGTCAAAGATAGCAGGGCAATAAGTAAAAATATTATTGCTTTTGATTGTCTTTTCATAATTCCTCCTAATTTGAAAATAAATTATTTATATGAACTGTTTATTGGGTTAAAACAGCTAATATAATGATCCTCAGCGATTTTCTTGAGCTCTGGGCTTTGACAATTGCAAACATCTGTGCGATTGTAGCAGCGTTTTTTAAAGCTGCAGCCTTGGTCAAGATTAATCGGTTTTGGGATTTCTCCCTTTATTTTTATTCTATTTATTTCTATCCGTGGATCTACTGTGCCCACGTGAGATATAAGAGCCTTTGTGTAAGGGTGCTTGGGATTGTTGATAATTTCATCCGTTGGTGCATACTCAACGATTTTGCCCAAGTACATTACAAATATTTTATCTGCAATAAACTGAGTAGTTGGTATGTCGTGACTAATATATAAAAATCCTGTACTATCATTTTTCTTTATGTCCATTAGCATATTTAAAATATCTGCCCTAATGGACGCGTCCAGCATACTGACAGGTTCGTCGGCAATTATTAGTCTGGGATTTAAAAAAAGTGACCTAAGGATTGATATCCTTTGAAGTTGTCCGCCCGAAAGCTCAGCAGGATAACGATTTAAATACTCTTCTGCATTTGGAAAACCAATCTCCTTTAAGCTATCAACTATAAATTCATAACGCTCTTCCTTGGTCTTTAAAATATTGTGAACCTTCAAGGTATTCATCAGGGTTGCTTTTAATTTTTTCTTGGGATTAAAAACGTCAAAGGGATTTTGAAAAATCATTTGAGCATTCCGCCTAAATGATAATTTATCCTTCTTTAAAAATTCCTCTTGATCTCTGCCCAAAAATTTTACCTGACCAGATGTGGGCTCCTCTAAGCCAATAACACATTTGGCAAGTGTGCTCTTGCCCGAACCTGACTCACCAACAATGCCTATGACCTCGGACTCATCCAAGTCAAAGCTCACCCCATCAAGGGCCTTTAAAATCCCATCCTTGGTCTTATAATGTTTTTTTATATCTCTTACTTCAAGTATGTTCATTCAAAATTCCTCTTGTTAAAGCAAGCTACTTGCCTTGATCCAAATACCTCTACCTTTGGAGTTTCCTTATCGCAAATTTCGCTCCTGTATGGACACCTATCTTTAAAGATGCAACCCATATATTCTTTGGATAAGTCTACAATGGTTCCTGGTATACTCATTAGCTTTTCCTTGTCCTTGTACATATCTGGATAAGAATTTAATAATAATTCCGTGTAAGGATGGAAAGGTTTTGTAAATACATCCATCACATCCCCCACTTCCACAATCCTGCCCCCGTACATGACCACAACTCTTTTAACAGAGCTAGCCACCAGGGAAACATCATGAGTTATCATCAGGCGGGTTATATTTGTCTGAGCTTCCAATTCTAAAATCTCATCCATAATCTGCCGCTCAGTTACAATATCCAAAGCAGTTGTAGCCTCGTCCATAATCACCAGCTCAGGCTTAAGCAAAAATGCAGTGGCAATTGCCACCCTTTGCATCATACCGCCCGAAAGCTCATGCGGATATTTATCATAAATATAATCTGGCAAGTTTACCATATTTAAAGCATCCACGATTACTTTTTTTGCCTTAGACTTTTTATATGATCCAAAGTTATTTAAAATAGATGTAAGTTGGACTCCAATTTTATGCACGGGACTTAAAAAATCCATAGAAGCTTGAAAGACCATGGCTATTTTTTGCCAACGGTATTCTTTAAATTCCCTGGGAGATAATTTTAATAAGTCCACTCCCCTATAAAAAATATTTCCGTCAACTCTTGTACCTTCAGGTAAAATTTGTAAGATAGCGTGAGCCAAAGTCGATTTACCCGATCCTGATTCACCAACTATGCCAACTGATTCGTTTTCCCTTAAAGTCAAATTAGCATCTGTAACTGCGCGAACGACCTTGTCCTTGTTTTTGTAAACAATATTTAAATCTTTAATCTCAATCATCTTATACCTCCATCATGGTCTTATTAATAGCTTCCGCAATCATGTGGAAGGCATAGACAATTAGAATTAAAAACAAACCAGCAAAAAGTGAAATCCACCAGCCGGATATCAAGAAATTCTTACCGTTGTAGATAATCTTGCCCAGAGAGACTCTTGTGATATCTCCCAGCCCCAAAAATGAAAGACTGGCCTCATATAATATGGCTGATGAAATCGACAGAGTCGCGTCTGCAATTATCGAGTTTATACCGTGAGGCAAAATATGATTTGTAATAATATAGGCGTCACTCTCACCAATAACCTGAGCGGCCTTTACAAAATTTCTTTCCTTAAGGCTCATTGTAGCCCCGCGCATAACACGAGCTGTCCCCATCCATCCAGTTAGTGCGATTACCAAAATAATATTTGTAAAAGACGACCCATAGATAGAGGCAATAATTATAATCAGAAAAAATGTCGGAACCATAAGCATAACATTAATAATTTCCATAACAACCTTGTCCAAGGTTCCACCATAGTAGCCAATCATGGCGCCAATAAAAACACCAATGGTATTAGAAATAAAAGCTGCCAAAATTCCCACAATAAGGGAAGTCTTAATCCCGTTTGAAACGCTGGCAAAAACATCCCTGCCCAAGTCGTCCGTGCCAAAGATGTGATCTTTTGAAGGCGGCGTGAGCAAATTGTCTGTCAGATCTGTCGGTGCATAGGAAGTTAGATGAGGACCGACGATTGAGAATATTATTAACAAAATCAAAAGTGTTAAGCCAATTTTAAATTCGGTTTTTTCAAAAACTTCTCTCATACTCTAATCCTCGGATCTAAAATACCATAAACAATATCAGTCAATATTGAGAAAAATACAATTGAAACAGAAATTACCAAGTACACTGCATTTAAAACCATGTATTCCCTGGAGTTAATTGATTCGATTATGAGCCTGCCCATGCCCGGCCAGCCAAAGACAATTTCTACAAGGGCCGCCCCGCTAATTGCAAAGGCAAAACTCATACCCACAACTGTAACCAGTGGGATCAAAGCATTTTTCAAAATATATTTGTTAAAAATTTCTCTTTCACTAAGGCCAACAGCCCTAAAGGTCTTTATAAAATTTTGATTCATAACATTTGCGATTGATGAGCGCACAATTCTATAAAAAATAGGTGTTTGAATCAAAACGATTGTCAAAATCGGCAAAGCCATGTGGTGCATGAGGTCCAAAAACTTTTTAAAACCAGTGTAAGATTCACGTAAATTATAAAGTCCTGATGTCGGAAACCACCTCAGTCTGCCCGCAAAAACATATATAAGTATTAAACCCAGCCAGAAGCTCGGCATAGCGTCAAAAAAATAAGAAATATGATTAAACAATTTATCTACGAAACCATTTAAGTTCCGGCTGGCAATTATTCCAAAAAGAATCCCCAGGCCAATGGAAATAAAAGTTGCCATCAAAGTAAGTAATAGAGTAGGCCCAATTCTCCTCTTTATAACCTCAAAAACAGGTAGGTTGCTCTTGTATGAAAAACCAAAATCACCCTTTGCAGCATTTTTTACATAAGTAGTAAATTGAACGGCAACTGGTTTGTCCAAGTTGTATTTTTCTTTTAAGTATTCAATTTGCTCAGGATTTGGATTTTCTTTGTTAGCAATGACCATCATAGGTGTACCAGGTGCCAACCTGATCAAGAAAAAAGTCATCACAAAAGAAAAGAAAATAGTCATCAAGCCCAATAATACTTTTTTAAAAACATACTTTCCCATTACAACTCCTCATAAGTAAGTGGCCCTTAATCCCACGACAGTGCACATACGCATTAATTCATGTGAGTTCTTATAGGCCCTATAAATTAACTCAATAACAATTATAACATATAAAATTAAAAATGTGGCGAAATTTCTATTATTTCATTGTATTGTAACTAGATTTTAACCAGATAAATTATTTCTTAATAAACTCTTCGAAAAGCTTCACTAGCCTTTACTTACATAGCATTTTTAAATTAAACTCCCTTTATAATATAAAGTTTTCATTCTCACATTTGAAAAAATATTTTAAAAACCCAACAAAAAAGTTGTGGCCTTTATGTACTGCTCCCTTATTTCCGTGTCCGGATTTAAGGGGGCAGTACACTCCTTTGCCACAACTCTTTTTATTGTCTTCATGGAGTTATATATTAATAGAAATTTTTTCGACTCGTGTATTTTATTTTTGCCAGCAATATTTTGCTATCTTTTAACTAGGAGGCAAAAATACAAATAAATTTACTTACCTGCTGTTACTTTTTCCTTGGCTTCTTTCTTGGCCTTTTCCTTAGCCCAGAGTTCGTCAGCTGTATCCTTCCAGTGTTCTGCATACATATCACACTTGCCGCATAGGTGTTCAACGTCTTCGGATTCAATCAAGTCTGTTGACTTGGCCCCGGTTTCCTTGACCATCTTGCGTAAGAGATCAGGATTTTCTAGCATTGGGCATGGTCTAAAGTGGTTTTCATTAAATGGTTGATTTTCCTTGTAGGCCATAAAGAGTGGTTGGGCCAAAGCGTCCTTAATAGAAACGTCTCTGATATTTGCACTTGAATAGTGGATAAATACGCATGGCTCTACGTCGCCGTTTGCGTTAATATGCATGTAGTCCTTGCCACCTGCTATACATCCGTTGATGAGTCTGCCGTCGTTTTGGAAGTCAAAAGCCACAATTGCAGGATCTGCATCCTTGCTCCTCAATTGGTCAATTCTTTCGACCATGTATTTTCTTTGCTCAGGATTTGGCATAAGTTCTACAACTGCGTCCTTACCAACTGGCATATAGTGGAAGTACCAAATGAGTTTTGATCCATTGTCGATAAGTAGTTTCAAAAATTCATCGCTTGTAACTGTATCAATGTTTTTGCTGGTGTAGCAAACGGCATTTCCAAATAATAATCCTTCCTCTTTCATAATTTTCATGGCGTCGATAACTTTTTTGTAAACACCTTCGCCGCGTCTGAAGTCATTTTCATCTTCGTAACCTTCAAGGCTGACTGCGAAATTCATATTGCCAAGTCTCTTTACTTCCTTGCAAAATTCTCTGTCAATCAGAGTTCCGTTGGTGAAAATGTGGAAGCAACAATCGTTGTGCTTTTCGGCAAGCTTGAGCATATCTGCCTTTCTTACCAAGGGTTCACCGCCTGTTACCAGATAAAAATAAATTCCCAGTTCCTTACCTTGTGTAACAATGCTATCCATTTCTTCAAAGGTCAAGTTGAGCTTGTTACCGTATTCGGCTGCCCAGCAACCAATGCAGTGAAGATTGCAAGCACTGGTCGGGTCAAATAAAATTGTCCAAGGCAAATTAGTGCCCAGTTCTTGTCTGTGTTTTTCTCTGACCTTTGATCCGTAAAGTGAAGCCTCATAACCAAAGTTCATAATGGTCTTGTAGAGAATATTTCTGTCGATATTTTGTGCAATGTCAATTCCATATTTTGTCCAACCGTTGTTTGGATCGTCGGCAACCCTGATTGCCTTGTCAAAAGTTTCGTCTTCAAAAACCTTTAATTTTTTTGCATAGCCCATTAGATTTTTAAAAGTTTCTACTGGTTCCTTTTCTAATTTCTTTAATTCATGATTTACAAAAGTTTCTACTGCCTTTTTTTCTGCTGCATCTTTTAAATTCATAAAATCCTCCCTTATAATAATTTACTAGTCAATCTATAATTTATGTAAGTGTATTTATAGATGGCTGTAGAGATATATATCTATCTTTGTTTATATGATATCACATTTCTGACCATTGGTCAACTTTTTCCTGTTGATTTTTATTAAATTAATGTTAAAATATTAATAGAGGTAAAAAATGAAAAACAAAATTGAAAGAATTGACAAGAGACAAGAGCTTTTAAAAGCAAGCTATGACTTGTTTACGACCATTGGAATTGAAAATACGACCATACAAAAAATAACCGACACAGCTTCAGTTGGCAAGGGAACTTTTTATTTATATTTTAAAAGCAAACAGGATATCAAAGAAGCCCTAATAGCTGAAAAATCCGCTTGGATTTTAACCCGTGCCGTTGAAAGCCTAGACACCCATATAGAATCAAGCCAACTCAAGCTCGATTATTCCGAAAGAATTTTGTATATTGTCGATTATATAATTGAAATATTTATAGAAGACCCCGCCCTCTTGAAATTTATTTCAAAATACCTAAGTTGGGGCTTCATATCTTCACATTACTTAGATCAAAATAATGTAAACCCCCTTAGCCAAATCATAAATTTAATTGAAAAGAAGGAAAACGTTGTCCTCAAAGACATCCGCATCCTCCTCTTCACCATATTTGAACTGGTAAATTCCACCTGCTACAATGTAATCTTAGATGGAGTTCCAGTTACAATCGAAGAATACAAACCATATTTATTTGAAAATATAAAGTTATTAGTAGAAAATTCCATAGATATAAAAAAATAAAAAGCCATCACCCAGTGTTCTAATGCTAGCACACGGGGATAGCTTTTTTAAATATTCTTAATTGATTTAAATTCATATTAATTAAAAAATATATTACATAAAAAAATGAGGCCAGAGCCCCATTTTTATTTTATAAAAGCAACTTATAAGTTATTAGTAATTTATGATTCCTATTAAATTACTCTTGCAAAAATTTTTTCAACACTTGTACATGGTTGATCTCTGGATCCTTGGCTGCATAAATCAATATCACATCATCTTCATTTAAGAGATCTTTTACATGAATTTTAAATTTTGCCGCTTCAGGATTTCCCTCTAGCTCTTCCAAATAAAGTTCGGAAAATTTTTCAAAGTTTTCTGCCTTGTGAGCAAAAAATTTTCTAATTTGTGTAGAAGGCGTTATTTCTTTTGCCCATTCAAAGGGCTCTAAACTTTCTTTTTTAATTCCCCTGGGCCAGAGCCTGTCGACCAAAATTCTCCTGCCTTGGCAGGTATCGTCTATGTCATAGGCCCTTATCATTAGTAATTTTCCAGCCATATTTCCACCTCCTAAACTATATAGGTCCTAACTTATTTAAAATGATTAATGATTGTATTAGCTAAATTGCTAATTTTATAATTTTAATGCTTTCCTATTAACAATTTCTTAAATATTCTAAACTTTAAAAACTTTCTTGTTAAAAATTATAATACCCAGATTATTTGCCAAAATATTTTATCAAAAATAAATTTCTTTAAATCTTAGCCTATATGTATTATAATAAAACTAAATTATAAAGTATGTTGTCATAACAACGAAAGGAGAAAAATGGATTATAAATTTTTATCTGAAACAAATTTATTTAAAGGCCTAAGTGAAGATGATATAAAAAAAGTCCTCCCCTGCCTAAGTCCAGAGGAAAAGACCTACCAGAAAAACGAAATTATCCTCCACACAGGCGATACTACCAATAAAATTGGCATGGTTTTAAGTGGTGGCGTAAATATTTTTGTAGTTTCCTACTGGGGGCAGGGACAAATCTTCGGCCACGTTAAAGCAGGAGAAATATTTGGTGAAAATTATGCAGCCGTCCCTGGCAAAGAACTCCTTTGTGATGTAATTGCTGCACAAAACACAGAAATTATTTTCTTCGATTTCTCAGCCCTTGTAGCAACTTGCCAAAATTCTTGTCCTTACCACAATGAGCTTATCTTAAATTTAATAAGAATTGCCGCCAGAAAAAATTTACTCTTCTCTAGCCGGATGATCCACACCAGTTCAAAGTCGATTAGAGACCGGGTCAGCTCCTACTTATCAGAGCAAGCGACAATAAATAATAGCAACCACTTTTCCATACCCTTCAATCGGCAAGAGTTGTCAGACTATTTAAATTTAGACCGATCTGCCCTATCAAATGAACTCAGCAAAATGAGAGCAGACGGCCTCTTGGACTTTTATAAAAATTCTTTTGAATTAAAAAAAATATAAAAAATCCCCTTTGTACTGACCCTTAAATCTAAAAATGGACTTAAGACCCAGTGCATAAAGGGGATTTTTATTTTAAAATTATTTTCTCACTTTTACAAGATCTTTAGCCTGTATAGCTAAAGGCCCAGGTGTTTTTTGATTCCATCCATATTTTGCACTAACTCCATAGTGCCCAAATAAGTTCCCTCTCTGTCCCTAAGGGCCAGGTAAGTTACCAGGAAGTCTCCTTCTTTTTTATTCATATAGACCTCAACCTTGTCACGAGCACCCGATTTGAAGTCGTCAATAATTGCACGCACCATTGGCTCAATTTTTGGCGGATGGCAGGAGAAAACATCCCTACCCAAAGCCATTGCCGGCCGCTTAAATACTTTCGGAACTTCGTTAAAGAATTTATTTATATCATTTGCATCGACAAATGTTATTTCAAGTGGCAGGGTATTTAAAAGAGCGATTAACTCTTTTACCTTCAAGACTCCACCTGGCATCTTGACTTCGGCTTCAAAATCAATATCTCCTTGTTCAGACTTAACAGTTCCCTCCCAAGTGTCATCAATGCCAAAGGCCATGTCATAATCCTTGGAATCAAAATAAATTCCATTCCAATCTTCATCAGTAAAGTTAGCTGCACAAAGTGGGAATAAAATATTTTCTTCCTTATAAATCATTTCCTTAGCCCTATTTACCACCTCTATAGCTTTGGCCTCATCATAGGATTTTCTAAGCTCTCTAAGACCATTCCGAATTTCATCATCCACCGTCCACATAACATTTGATGGACCAAACATCCCATACTTAACATTTAAAAGTGGATAAATCAAATCGCCCTTCTTGGCATAATGGATAGATAAATCGGATAAGTCCGCCAAGACTTCTGGCCTAGGATCAGCCAGAAAATCTTCAATGATCTTGGCCGCACATTCGTTTTCTTTTAAAAAAGTAGAAATAGGGTGGCCAACAATAGTTTTATAAAAGGCCGCAAATTCTTTTTTATTGGCCCTTTTGTCTTCTAGGCTAATGCCATTAGCTCCTGCCCCATGAATTTCCTCAACACTCATACCATGGAAAAGTGAAGAGTGTATATCGCAAAGTTTTTTAATCTTATTTACGGGCATTCCCTCTTTGATAAGTTCTTCTTCTGCTGCCATAATCTCAGCTGCATCTACAGATTCAAAGTTCTTCACAAAGTCTGCCCTCACATCCTCCAATTGACTTTCATCTTCCAACCTTAGAAGATAAGATTTTATCAGTTCTTTTCTCCTCGTCGCCTCATCGTCTTTACCTGCTTCATCTACATGCATGCCTAATTGTTGATCAAGATTTTCCTCCGCGCCTTTATCGGCACTTGGTCCATCAAAAGTGAAACCATTATTCTTTAAAGCGAGGATAATATCAATCATATCAATCCCCTTAGCCTTGGCCCCCTTGGGTATGGTCATGAACCTGCCCACAGATTTTAACATGGCAGGCTTTTTAATCTCTGTAAAACCCAGCTCGCTCATAATATCTATCAGCTCTGGATATTCGCCGACAAGATCATAAACACTCTTATTTAAATCAATATATTTCATCTTTACCTCCTTGATTTTTTATTTTTTTATTTTTTTAATCTATATTTTTCTAAATTTTTTCTCCCCATCAATAATAAATAATAGCTGTCTGATATAAAAACAGACTCTGTTGCATTTCATACATTATTTAAATTATGTTTGCACAAATAATTAATCATAAGAATTTATATAAAAACACGCTCTACTTTGTATTATATTTTTAAAAGTCATTTTTGATTTTACATAAATCAAATTATGCCTTCAAACATAATGCATCATAAAATCTCTGGCGAAAATTTCAAAACTACTTCAAGCTGATTTTTAATTTCAGTTTCAAATTCAGTTTTCTATTTAATTATACACCCAATCGGCAATAATCTATGTTGTTATAACAACATAGATAGAAATTTTTCCTAGGATTAGAAATATACTCTAAATTCCAGATAATTATATCCTGCTTATACAGCTAATTATATCCTGCTTAAACAGCTAATTAAACTTTGATTATAATATATTATGCTTATTATACGCTTTTAAAAGCTCCAAAATTAGACGACTTTCTTTATCAAACCTAATAAAAACTATAAATACATAAAAATAAAAAGCTAGCTCCCTTATGTTTCTTAATTACATTAGCCACAACTTTTTTATTCAACTAAGTGTTTTAAATATCCATAGCCTTCCTTGTCCATATCCTCATAGGGAATAAATCTAAGAGAGGCACTGTTGATGCAATAACGGAGGCCGCCCTTGTCCTTGGGACCGTCTTTGAAAACGTGGCCCAAATGTGACTCGCCCGACCTGCTCTTTACTTCAGTCCGCCTCATATTAAAAGAAGTATCGGTATTATATTTTACAACATCTTCAGAAATTGGCTTTGAAAATGATGGCCAGCCACAACCCGAATCAAATTTGTCCGTTGAAGAGAAAAGTGGCTCACCCGTTACAATGTCGACGTAAATTCCCTTTTTGTAATTATCCCAAAACTCATTATTAAAAGCCGGTTCAGTTGCACTTTCTTGGGTAACCTTGTACTCTTCATCAGTCAAATTCTTTTTTATTTCCTCATTTGACGGCTTCTTGTAATCGGCCTCGTCAATTAAAACTTGGTCAGCCTTTGACAAGTCTATGTGGCAATAGCCACCGGGATTTTTGTCCAGATAATCTTGGTGGTAGTCTTCGGCTTTATAAAAATTATCCAATCTTTCCACCTCTACCACAATCTCCTTGTCGTATTTCTCTTGCTCTTTTTTAAGCCTGTCCTCAATTACCTGCCTGTCCTTTTCATCTACATAATAAATCCCAGTCCTATATTGGCTGCCAATATCATTGCCCTGCTTGTTCACAGATGTCGGGTCAATTACCATTAAGAGATAACGGATGAGCTTATCCAAAGAAATTTTATTTGGATCATAAGAAACCTTTACGGTTTCAGCGTGGCCAGTTTCACCAGTAGATACTTCCTTGTAAGTCGGATCTGCGGTCTTGCCATTTGCATAGCCGCTCTCAGCATCGTAAACGCCGTACAGCTTTTCCATATAAGCCTCAAGGCCCCAGAAGCATCCGCCAGCAAAATAAATTGTAGATAAATCTTCTGGATTTATATCCTCTTTGGCCTCTTTTGATTCTGTTTTTGTGTCAGCAATTTTTTCTTGCTTTTCTTTTGAACTTCCCTGGCATGAAACAAATAAAATAGCCAGGGCTAAAATTAATATAATAAATTTATTTTTCATTTTTTAAATCTCCTTTGTAAATTTATACCCGCAAAATAATAAGACTTAATAAAAAATTAAAAAAATTTTTCAAATAAAAATGAGGCCCAAGCCCCATTTAAAAAATTTATTTAGTTACAAGCAAGTCCTCATAAGAAAAATTGCTGAGCATATAATATTGGATCATCTTATTTAAAGCTTTGTCATCCAAGGCTTTTTGGCTTGGATCTGCAGTGAGCTTGCCATTCTCACTCATATATGAGGAGGCGTCAATTGGATACTCTTGCCTTCTCTCATTCACATATTGAATAAAAGGGGTCTTGAAACCGAGTTCATTTAAGGCATAGGCAAATAAATAATAATTGCTCATAGTTGGATTTTTCCCAACAAAATCCTTGCCTAATCTTTCTCTGGCAGCCGAATTGGCCCAAATAATATAAGGCGTTGTGTAATGACTTAACCATCCCTCAGCTGAATCAAAACCAATATCCACACCCATCTTTTCATAAATCGATCCATCGTCACCAAGCCTGGCCAAATGGTCTCCATAAAAAACCACCAAGACTGGAGAGTCTTCATCCTTCAACTTTTCTATAAAATTTAAAAGTTGGTCAGCCGTATCTTTGACCCCGTAGAGATAATTGTTTGCCATATTGTATTCCTCGTCAGTCCCTGTAAAACTTGCCCGGTCCAAAAACTCGCCAAGCTTTTTGTCCTCAGAACTATAAGGAGTGTGGTTTTGCATAGTGATAATAGAATTAAAATATCTCTTCTCCTTATCCCTATTTGCATAATCTTCTAAAATCAATGGGAATAATAATTTATCTGGAAAATAATCCCCATCCTTGTTTACAAAAAATTGGTCAAAATAATTTTCCGAACAAAGAAATTCATCAAAACCTAAAAACCCATTGGTATTTAACCTGTTATAAAAAGCTCCTGTAAAGGGATGCATAGACTTGGTCGCATAGCCCTGTGATTTCAAAAGCCAAACAAAGGTGTTAATATTTTTAATATAAGGCGGAAAACTATTGGCCCCCTGATACATATATCTCTCGGCCTCTATGGTCCCGCCCCCGTAAGTGTAATTTTGTATAAGCCCACTTATGGACTGATTTTGAATTTTCCTAAAAGAATCGTAAACACTCGGGTCAACCTTGGCACCCTTTTCTTCCAAATCAGCAAAGGATTCTCCCAAGATTAAAAATATATCCACTTGGTCCTCTTTTTCAGGCAAAGACTCCTTGTAAGCCGCCAATTTTTTCTCAACTTCTTTTTGGTCATAGCCATCGGGCTTCTCGTAGAAAAAATCCCTGTAATGATAAAAGAAAGTATAGACCATACCCCGGTCCTTGGCCCTCTCCACTTCAATATATGGATGATAAAGGCCCATGGAATTATTCCAGTAAGTGTCCCACTTGGTCATAAAAGTATTTAAAGATAAAAACCCTATAGCCAAAGTCACAATAACTCCAATCCACCTGGATTTTTTGCCCAATCTAAACTTATCTACTTTTAAAAGCAAAAGCCCCAGGCCACTTATAAAAATCGGAAAGACCACATAGAGCTTGTGAAATTTAACCTTAAGACCTGTATTTAACATGCCAAAAGCTTCTCTCACTAAAACAATATCGGTAATCCGTAAATTGTCATCCCTATAAAAAAGTTTATTTTGGTTGGCAAGGCCCATAATAAAAATTATAGCCCCAACCGAAAGAAAAGCCCCGCCCACGCTGGCAAAGACAAAATACATAAGGACCATCAAAATAAAAATAGGAATAAAATTCATCAGCAAAATAAGTGGAGATCTCAATAACTTAAAAGGAATTGAAAAATCCACCACCTGGTCTATAAATAAAAAACTTGCCAAAGTTAAAACAAAAGACAAAAGAGCCATGAGCAAAATATCATAGACCCTCCGCTTGTTAAAAATCTTCTTTAAAAAATCAGCCACTCCTTCTCTCCTATTTAATCAAAGCTTGAGCCTCTTTAAAGGCCGGGTTTTTGGAATCGTGGAGAATATCAAAGATAACAAGCTCCAGATTAACCATATTTGCCCCCATATAGCGCAAGGTCCTAAGACCACTTTCCTTATTAAAAAGATTTCTGGAAGTAATGGCGTCCTCCATCAAAAATACCTTATAGCCTGCCTCGATTAAATCGCGAGCAGTTTGAAAAACGCAAACGTGAGTCTCTTGGCCCATGATAATAATATTCTTTTTATTTTTCCCATCAATCGCATTTTTAATATCAGCATTTGCATAACAAGAAAACTCAGTCTTGTCCATGGCCTCATCCGAATAAACCTTGAAGCCATCAATTAGATCGCCCAGCCCCCTCTTATATTGAGTAGTAAATAAATACTCAATATCCATCAGCTTGCAAAAATCCATTGCCTTGATAGCATTTGCAACTACACGATCACACTCTGCCATAGCCGGCATCAATCTCTCTTGAAAATCTACAAATAAAAATAAAGAATCCTCTGCATTTAAATGAAACATAACACTCCTCCTTAAGACAATAATACAACAAATTTTTCCATCCTTCAAGAGCAAATAAAAAAGGCATCAATCGATGCCCTTTCTCCACCTAATTATTCCTATTATGTTGGCTGCTATTAGCAAAATCGCCAAGACAGTACTTGTTGTTTTTATCGAAACATCTCTGCCCAAAACTTCCCGCATGTCATAAATGTAACGAACAAACTTACCTGCAATCAAGGCAAACATTAAAGCCAGCAACTCACTTATAAAAAATATCCGTGTAAACTTTAACTTAAAAATATATGAGGCTGCCACGACAACCAGCATTGTGATTATCATCGTCAAATTGGCGTGGATTCTCATGTCCAACCAAGTGCTTAAACTACCAATAGCAGAAAGCAACAGGCCTGCTAAGAGGCCTGTCGTTAGTTTTAAATATAAATTTGATAACTTATTCAACAATTTCATAAGTTATAACTACAGGTTCACCATCAAGTGGGAAGTTTTCCATATTGCCGTTGAATTCAACTGTCTTAGCCTTTTCAACTGAGCCGTATGGATATGAAGCATTGCTTGTAATACCAACTAAACATGAGTCTAGGCAGGTAATGCAACCTGTTTTCTTTTCGTTAGCATTATCAAGGTTACCTGTAAACCTAATTTGAATTGGATTGCCATTTGAATCCTTGATAACTTCGTTAATATCCTTACCAGATTCTTGATCCTTCCAAGTAAAGGTCAATTTCAAATCTGAACCTTCTGTAAGAGTAGTTTCAGCGTTATCCTTTGTCATATTGTTACCAGCAACAGCACCGATATCAAGCAAAGCTTGGTGAAAATCAGCTGGTTTAACAAAAGATCTAAATACAGCCTTGTCAGCGAACTTACCGCCATCTGAAACAACACCGTGTCTGGTGCTTTCTGTCAAATACTTACCATTTGCTAAAGCAAAAATCTTAATAGTCTTTGCTTCCTTGTCAACAACCATGTTGTTGGTCTTTGAAAGACCAAATAATTCAACGTCGGCTTTAACTTCTGTCTTCTTGTTGCATCCTACAAAGGCAAAAGCCATTATAAGGGCAACGATGATTATAAATTTCTTATTCATAATACCTCCTTTAAACAGAATAATCTTAGCACTTTTAAATGATGAATTCAATATAAAATCGTGATTTAGAGGCATTATAGAAAAGTTTCATAAGAAAAGAAAAGCTATAGATTAATTTTATAACAAAAAATGAGGCCAAGGCCCCATTTTTTATTTTTTTATTTACTTATAGTCCCACAAATACATCCACCAGTTCTTGGATTTTCATTAGGACTTGTTCTTTTTTCTTTTCACGAGCTCCCCTCCGCCTAGAAGTTGGAGGTATAATGCCGTCTAATTCTTCTCCTGTACTTTCAGCAAAGCCCCTGGCTATAGATTTACTTATAAATCTTTCTGCATTTTCATTTAAATTTTCTTCTTCGATTAGCTTTGCAATGCTTCTTGATTTTTCAGCCTTAGCAAAATTATAGAAAGCTTCCAATATATCATTATTAGTTTGCAAGGAATTTAATTCAGTTGAATTAATAAATCTAATTACGATTTCTTCCTTGCTCCTAGTATCAATACTTGACCTAATGACACGTCTGACTTCAGCCTTGATGCTTTCGATATTTTCATTCTCCTTGGTCTTTTCTAAAATAAGAGACAAGATATATTCCAGATTTATCTCATCAGTCTTGATTAAATCAATATGGAACTCAACATTTGAAAAATCAACACCTTCATCATCTGAGCCGCCGCCATCTCTTCCACCTCGCCTGCCTTCTCTAATACTCAGGTAGACACTCTTCATATCCTGAACTTCTCTTTCAGTAAAAATCTTGTCAAAGTCTTCGTACTCATCAAAATTTTTCAAAATATTATCAGCGGCCAGGTATTCATTAAAGAGCCTTACAAATTCCTTCTTATCAGCATCAAAAATAATTTCGCTAGGATCTGGGAACTTCTCCTTGATTTCATTACAAATTTCTATATAACCCTTCTTGACTTCGCCAGTTTCTTCGTCTTCAAAACCATGGACATACTCATCAAAACTTTTTTCCAAAATCATATTGACAGAATTTTTGTCGCCAAAAACCCTGATGGCATCCTTGGTTGCTTCTTCCAAATCTCTAAAGCAAACAATATTACCAAAGCTCTTGACCTTATTTAAAATCCTGCTGGTCCTTGAATAAGCTTGAATAAGTCCGTGGTATCTCAAATTTTTATCCACGAACAAAGTATTAAGCCTTGGAGCGTCAAAACCAGTTAAGAACATACCAACTACAATCAAGAGGTCGATTTCTCCGTCCTTGACCTTCTTGGATAAATCTCGATAATAATCTTCAAACTGCTTGTCGTCAGTTGAAAAATTTGAATTAAAAATTTTGTTGTAATCATCAATTACATAATTTAAAAACTCTTTGGCACTTGAGCCTAAAGCAGAAACATTAAACTCTTCATCAGGAATATCCCCCAAAGTCGAAGGAGCCTCATTAGGTGAAAAGCTAAAAATAGTTGCCACCCTCAGTCTCTTTTCTTCTGGCAAGTCCTTTTGCTGGCTCTTAAACTCATTATAATAAAGCTTGGCTGCATCTATACTATCCACAGCAAACATAGCGTTAAAACCATTTACCCTTTGCGATGCCAAAGTATTATGTTCATTTCTGTGAGTTTTTTTGTTAAATACCCTCAAAATATACTTAGTGATCTCTGCAATCCTATCATGGTGGAGGAGCGTTTTGTTTTTCATCTGGTCAATTTCTTTTTCGGACAAATCTTTTTCTGCATCCTTAAATTCAGGAGAAATATTATTATAGTCAACCTTGAATTTTAAAACCTTCTCATCCCTAATAGCATCTGTAATTACATAGCTGTGGAGTTGAGCTCCAAAAACATCAGCCGTTGTATCACCCTTGATAGTATTTTCTGCAAAAATCGGCGTGCCCGTAAAACCAAATTGGTAATATTTTTTAAAACGCCTCCTAATATTCTTTTGAGCGTCACCAAACTGCGACCGGTGGCACTCGTCATAGATCAAAACGCACTGCTTGTCATAAACTGGACTATTTGGATTTCTCTTAACAAACTCATTCATCTTTTGAATAGTCGTAACTATAATCCTCTTGTTATCATTAGCTATGCAATCAGCAAGAGCCTTTGTGTTTTTGCTACCAGAAACACTGTCTGGATCAAAACGCTGGTACTCCTTCATAGTTTGATAGTCCAAGTCCCGTCTGTCGACTATAAAAAACACCTTGTCTATAAATGGAAGATCTGTAGCCAAACGCGCCGCCTTAAAACTTGTCAGAGTTTTCCCAGACCCAGTCGTGTGCCAGACAAAACCGCCTGCTTCAGCACGCCCATATTTTTTTGACTCGTAGCTGGATTTTATCTTCCACAAAATCCTTTCAGTCGCTGCTATTTGATAGGGCCTCATGACGAGCAATGTATTGTTGGTATCAAAGACACAATACTTGGTCAAAATTTCTAATATAACCCGCTTTTCAAAAAAAGTTTTGGTAAAATCTTCCAAGTCCCTGATGGCATTGTTCCTTGCATCCGCCCACTCACAAGTAAACTCATAATTATTCTTGTCCTTGGCAGTTGTATTTGCAAAATACCTGGTAAAGGTCCCGTTTGAAATTACAAAAATCTGCACATACTTGTAGAGGGAATTGTCCGCATTAAAACTATCCGCCACATACCTGTGAATCTGCTCAAAAGCAGTGTACATACTAGTCCCACGTTTTTTTAATTCAACATGGATCAATGGAAGACCATTTACAAAAATCGTAACATCATAACGATTATTGTGTGGACCAACACCATGGACCTGGTTACCGACCTGGACAATATTGTTGTGGATATTATTCTTGTCTATAATATAAATATTTTTTCTTTCGCCAGAATCAAACAAAAAATCATAAACATGGTCCACCTGAACCTTGCGAGTTTTTTCAATCATTCCATCATTTGGCGAATCAATATATTCCACCAAAAACCTGGCCCATTCCTCATCTGTAAAAGTGACATGGTTGAGTCTTTCGATTTGCTTTTTTAAATTGACATACAAGGCCTCATTGGTCCTTGCCTCCAGCCTTTCATAGCCTATATTCATAAGATTTTCAATTAGCTTAGCCTCTAGCTCAGCTTCGGTTTGATAGGATTGGTCCCTGACATAAGAATTTTTTTCAAATTTAGATAAGATAATCCCATTGTTTAATTCAGCAATGGGTGCCACATCATAAGAACTCATGTAGTCGCGAGTATAGTCAGCCATATAAACTCCTTTCATTTATAATAATTAACTAATCTTTATATTAAAAAAACTAATCCTCTTCCCTCTTAAAGTCCAGCAATCTCTCCCTGTAATACTCATACTGCTTTTGCCTTAGTTCAATCTCCTTAGGCAAACCCTCGTTGATATCAGTAACAATCTTATTAAAATTATCAAGAATAGAAACAATATGCTCTTGAACTGGGATGGGTGGGACTAGTATCTCCAATCCTTCAATACTTTCCCTAGATAGCCTTGGAACACTAGCTCTTCTGACTTTTGATTTTAAAATAAATTGTTTATTTAAAATAAAATAATATAAATATTTATCTATCGTTTCATCTGTTGTTATTACAAAAACATCATCAGCCGCCCAAAAGTCTTTTTCTTGATAAAAAATATCCCCTGCTGCTCCTGCTGTTATAATACAGGTTTTTTCTCCATTAAAATTTTTATTGTCATAGAATCCCAAAGGTATTAAAGAATTTTGAAAAACAGGATACAAACCCTCTTGGCTTAGCTGATTTCTAACAACTCTTTTTCCTCTATTTAATTGAGCAATTTCACATAATCTAGTTTTTCTAACATTATTATTTTCTGTCAGTTTATTTAAATATTCTTCACTCAACAATTTATCACGATAATGCTCATATTGTCTATTTCGAGCTTGTAGCTCAGCTTGTAGCTCAGCTTGTAGCTGAGTAAAGTGGTCCACCATTGTATCGAGAATTTTTACAATCCTCTCCTGAGTCTCCAGTGATGGAATTGGAATTTGAAAATTTTTAATAATTCCTAAGTTTAAACTTGTTAGAGCTCCTTGCCCCATATTTTTAATGTTTTCATAGTTATTTGAAATATAATAATATAAAAATTTATAATTTAATAATTCCTCATTATTTTCAATGGCTGCAACTGATTGATTAGATGCAGTTGCAAACTCAACAACTGCACTCCTTCCAACTGTTGCACCGGTCATTGCTAAAACAACACTATTTGGTCTTATCATCTTAGCAGATGACTTATCTAAGCCCTCTTTTGTAATATTTCTTTCCGAAGATCTAATTACGTTAAAATTTATTTCACCAGATCTAATCCATGGAATGTCCCCATCATAATATGAACGTATATTTGTTTTAGGTGTGCCTCCTGCAAAGCATCTTGCTACATCACCCAGTTTCTTCCACTCGACTTTTTCGTTTTTAATCATTTCCAGGATATTATTCATCGCCAAGTTCCTCAACTATTTTATCGATGCTTGCCCTAAGCTGATCAATTTTTTCGACGGTTTCTTTTATTTCTTGGTTCAAGACTTTGATGTCAATCTTTTCCCTTGTGTCTTCCTTTTCAACATAGGTCGATACAGATAAATTGTAATCGTTTTCTACAATCTCTGCCCTATCTACATAGCGGGAAAAATATTCTGTATCAGATCTCTTGTCAAATTCGTCAACAATCTTGTCTATGTTTTCATCTGTGAGGACATTGTTGTTGGTGACCTTTTGAAATTCCTGTGATGCATCTATAAATAAAACCTTGTTTTCAGTTTTATTTTTCGCCATCACAAGTATACAAGTAGCAATAGACGTGCCAAAGAATAAATTTTCTGGCAGTTGGATAATAGCGTCCACAAAGTTGTTGTCAACCAAATATTGCCTAATAGTTTTTTCTGCACCCCTTCTGTAAAAAATTCCTGGGAAGCAAACGATAGCTGCCCTTCCCTTACTGGACAAATGGTTGAGGGCGTGCATAATAAAGGCAAAGTCTGAGTATGACTTTGGTGCCAGCTTGCCAGCAGGTGCAAAACGCTCATCATTTATCAAAGTTACATCTCCGTCGCCTATCCATTTTTTTGAATAAGGTGGATTTGAAACAATAATATCAAAAGGTTTTTCATCCAAGTGCTTAGGATTTAAAAGCGTGTCCCCATATTTTATAGAAAAATTATTGTAGTTTACATCGTGGAGGAACATATTCATCCTGGACAAGTTAAAGTTGGTCAGATTTATCTCCTGCCCGTAAAAACCCTCCTCGATAATGTGATCGTCAAATTGCTTTTTCATTTGAAGAACTAAACTTCCGCTGCCGATTGTTGGGTCGTAGACCTTATTGACCTTGGTTTTCTTGTGCATGGCCAATTTTGCAAGCAGTTTAGAAACTGATTGAGGAGTAAAATATTCTCCACCTGATTTACCTGCATTGCTAGCGTAATTTGAAATTAAGTATTCGTAAGCATCTCCAAAGGCGTCGATTTCATTTTCTTGAAAGTTACCAAAATTGATAGAGTTGATACCCTTTAATATATCTGCTAATCTTTGATTTCTCTCCTTGACTGTTCCTCCAAGTTGATTGCTCCTGGTGTCTATGTTTGAAAAGAGGCCTTTTATTTTTTCTTCTGATGGAAAACCAACTGCGCTTGCCTCTATGGTATTAAAAATATTGGCCAAGTCTGTATTTAAGTTTTCATTGCTATCAGCTGTCTTTACAACATTTTCAAAGAGTTGGCTGGGCAGGATAAAAAATCCCTTGTCCTCAACTGTGCCTGGTTTAAAATCTTCTTCAGCCTCTGCATCAGAAATTTTTGCATAATCAAAATCAGGATCGCCCGCCTCATGCTCGGCCTTGTTGAAAAATTCTGTCATATTTTCAGAAATAAATCTGTAGAATAAAACTCCCAAAACGTATTGCTTGAAGTCCCATCCATCAACAGCTCCGCGAACATCATCCGCAATCGCCCAAATTCTCCTGTGTAATTCAGCCCTTTGCGCTGATGCATTTAAAATATCAGACATAAAATCCCTCCAAATTTGTTTTTATATTTCTAAACTTTACTATAATAAAATATCTATATATATTTATTATATCATAAAGGCCAATTTTTTCCCATATTTATCCTCACTTATAAAGATTTATTATGCCTTTTTATTACCATGTATAAAAACACCGGACTAGCAAAACATCTCCTCCAAAACCTACGACCATATGAAACACGAAATCCTATGCGAAACAGACAAAGAAACTGTCTACGCAGACGTGCTAGAATTTTTGGAGAAATAATATAATATTAATAAATTATGTATGAAAAAACTGGATCACACGGATCCAGTTTTATTTGCATAAAAATTACTTTAAACTAAAATTACTCTTGGCCTCTTCCATTTCCTTGGAAGCTTTTTCTTGAGCATTCTTTAGAGCTTCTTCAATGCTCATTCCGCCGGTTGTAATTTGTTCAAAAGCTTCTTGCATAGCTGCGTGAATTGAATATCCTCCAAGTCCCTTTGGATCTTGAAAAGCAATTGGGAATTGATTGATAGCAACTTGTTTTGCTTTTCCTTCTCCCTTTAAATATTCTTGGAATTCTTCTGAATTTGCTGCAGCATTTGTTAGTGGTAGGTAGCCTGAGCCCTTGCCCCACATAATTTGTGTTTCTGGTTCATACCAGTATTTGATAAATTCAAAAGCGGCTTTTCTAACTTCTTCACTAACTGTGTTAAAGATTGTAATGTCTGTACCTGAGAAGCTAACAGCTTTTTTCTTGCCTTCAGGTAATTCTGCTACATTCCAGTTAACACCTGTATCTTTGCAAGCTTCTGCCATATATGGTAAGTTAGATGAAGATGCAAAACCAATGAAAGCTTCTCCTCTTGACATAGGCCCTGTAATATGTTTATCTTCAACTGCAACTTGTGCAAGTCCATCTTTTACTAAGCCAGTTACAAATTCATATGCTTCTTTATTTTCTGGTGTATCAATTGTAGGAACTTCTTTTTCTTCGTCATAGATGTGTCCGCCAGCTTGTTCTGTCCAGAAGCTGAATTCAACACCGACTTCTTTATTGAATACGATACCTGTTTTACCGTCTTTGGTGAGTTTTTCAGCAGCAGCTCTCAATTCATCCCATGTTGTAGGAACTTCAATATCATTTTCTTTAAGAGCATCTTCATTATAATACATCAAGAAGGCTGATTTGTTAAATGGTAGAGCATATCTTTTTCCATCCCATGTACCAAAATCTCTTAAACCTTGAGGAATGTCATCCCAAATTTCCTTTTTGAATCCAATATTTTCATCAGTAATATAATCATCTAGTGGTTGTACCAAGTCATTTTTTACATATGCAGAGAGCCTATTGCCATAAATCATTGTAAGAGCTGGCAATTGATTAGCTTGTGCAGCTGCATTTAATTTTTCAAACAAGTCTTTGTATCCGCCTTGGAATGTTGCATTGATAACTATATCATCTCTGCTTTCGTTGAATTTATTGATGATTTTTTCTAAGGTTTCACCATTAGGGCCGCTCATTGCGTGCCAAAATTCAACTTCAATTTTGTCTTTCTTTTCTTCTTTAGGTTGTTCTTCCTCTTTCTTTTCGACAGTGTCTGTTTTTTCACTATCTGTCTTTGGTGCTTGTGCTTGGTCTTTTTTTGTGCAAGCTGATAAACTAAAAATCATTGCTAGAACAAGCACGATTGATAAAAATTTAATTTTATTCATCTTTTCCTCCTTTATATATTTAATGACAATGTCATTAAAGCAATTTTAACCCTTTAGTCCTCCTCGACTAAAGCCCTGTATAATATAATTATGACATAAAATATAAATCAAAATTATTGGTATAACTACAATAGAAGCATAGGCCATCAGTAAGTTATATTTGGTTCCGGCTTCTGTGACAAATGTTGTGAGTCCAACTGGCAAAGTCCTCTTGGTAGTTTCATTGACCATAAGGAGTGGCCACAAGAATTCGTTCCAGCTATTTATTATTCTCAAAAGCCCTATGGTTATAAGGGCTGGCTTTGAGTATGGAACAAGTATTCTAAATAAGTAATCCATCTCAGAAGCTCCATCAATTTTTGAAGCCTTGTATAACTCCTCGGGGACTTGCAAAAAGTATTGTCTTAATAAAAATATTGAAAAGGCACTTGCAATCCAAGGTAAATATAAAGCTGTCATTGTGTTTAGTAGCCCCAATTTTGATATTGTTACAAAATTAGGAGCGATAAGCACTTCACCAGGAACCATCATAGTGGCTACTATTATGGTAAATATAATGTCTTTGCCCTTAAATTCATATCTTGCAAATGCATAACTTGCAAATATTGTGGTGATTAGAGTACCCACTGTTACAAGCAAACTGATTAGAGTACTATTTATAAAGTATCTAAAAATTGGAACCATTTTGACGACGTCGCTATAGTTTTCAAATCTAGGATTTTTTACAAAAAACTCTGGTGGCATTTGATATATATTACCTGAACTTTTTACAGAAGTTATTAGCATCCAAACAAATGGAAGTAGGGTGAAAATAGCTACCACTATTAAGATAATCCATATAAAAGCATTTAATATTTTTTTACTCATTATGCACTCCTTTAACTATAGTGGACATATTTTTTTGAAACTAAAAATTGAATCAAGGTCACCAACAAAACTATAGCAAACAACACCAGTGAAGCTGCTGCCGCTATTCCATAAGAAAACTTGTTCATCAAATTGTCGTATATATAATAAACAATTGTCAAAGATGAATTTAAAGGTCCAGGTGATCTGCCAAATAAGGTGTATACTTCTTGGAAAACTTTAAATGTTCCTATAAGCGATGTTATAGATATAAACAAAATTGTGGGTGAAAGTAGAGGTAAGATTATTCTCTTGAATCTAACGAAAGCATTTGCCCCATCAACCTTAGCAGCTTTTAAATAAACATCGTCAATTTTCCTAAGGCCAGTCACAAAAATTAAAATGTTATAGCCTAGGGTCTTCCATATGCAAAATATTATAGTGGCATAGATAGAGTAATTAGGATCTAAGAGCCAAGCAATGGGCTCAATTCCAATTAATCCCAAAAAATAATTTAAAAGGCCAAACTTAGAATTAAATATCCATCTAAAAACTACAGCTACTGCAGCAGTACTGGTTATAAAAGGAATAAAATATACTCCTCTTATAAAGTTTTTTATTTTTGTGTTTTCGTACAATAATGTTGATATAAAAATCAAAATTATAATTGATATTGGAACTACCCAGACAACTATCCTAGCTGTATTTTTTAATGATAATAAAAACAACTCATCATTAAACAAATTTACGAAATTATCAGTGCCCGTTTCAAAAACTATATGCTTAAAATAATTGTACTTAGTGTAAAAAGCCATCAGTAAAACTTTTACAGTTGGATAAATACTAAACATAAAAATTATAGCCAAGGCTGGTAGCAGTAGGATATATGGTTTTATTTTCCTATTTAATTTCTTCATAAATCCTCTCACCTGTTTGATCAAATAACATTATTTTAGACGCAGGAACGTTTATATCAAAAAGTTTCCCTTCTATTTCCATGTCTCCTTTATCTAGATAAAACTCTACATCTAAGTCTTCATAACTTGCATATACTAAAATACTTCTACCAGTTATCTGATAGCTTTTTGCCCTAACCGTAATTAATGGATTATCTGTGTTAATCAATACATCTTCTGGTCTAAAGGCCAATGAACACTTTTGATCATTAATCTTTACTCTATAATTAGTTTTTTTCTGATCAATATAAATTATATTGTCTTTAACTTCGGCATCAAAAACATTTAAATTACCATCTCCAAAAAATTTAGCACTAATTAAATTCTTGGGATCATTGTATATTTGTAATGGCTCGCCAGTTTGAATAATATTTCCATCCGACATCAGTACAATCTCATCTGAGATTGACATAGCTTCCTCTTGGTCATGGGTGACAAATATAGTTGTTATATTTAATTTTTTTTGCAAATTTCTAATTTCCATTCTAGTTTCAGTACGGAGTTTTTTGTCCAAATTAGAAAACGGCTCGTCCATAAGTAACAAATCTGGTTTTTTGACAATAGCCCTTGCAATTGCAACCCTTTGTTGTTCACCACCTGATAATTCAGATGGCTTGTTATTTATAAGATGCTTTATCTTTACAAGGTCTGCTGCTTCTTCAACCAAATCTTTTATTTCATTCTTTTTATACTTTTTCATTTTTAGTGGGAAAGCAATATTATCATAAACGCTCATGTGAGGATAGAGGGCATAATTTTGAAATATCATTCCTATGTTTCTTTTTTCAGTTTCTAAATTACTTACATCAATATCATCATAATAAATTTTACCTGAACTTAAATCTTCAAGGCCAGCAATTAAATTAAGGGTTGTACTTTTACCACAACCACTTGAACCCAATATAGAAATAAGCTTACCATCTTCAAAGTCAACGCTGATGTTATTTACCGCCGTCTTTTCTCCAAAATTTTTTGTCACATTTTTTAAACTTACTTTCAAAATTCCCTCCTAAAAACCATTTGTAAAAAAATCTTAAAGTAAATTTTAGCACATCATTTTTTTAAAATCAAACGCAATTTTTTTCTAATTTTATACCTTCAAACTAGTAATTGCAATATATATGAGCACTTTATAAATTTTATCTATATCACAGCTCTTGTTATTAAATTTTTTAATAATAATTTTTTTAACTTAGCAAAGTGATATAATATATGTATAAATAAAAGGAGGTCTCATTATGAGCAATAGTAAAAAATTAACCTTTGCCGGTATTTCTATCGGTATCAACATCGTACTTGGAACAATTGTAGGTTGGATGTCTATTCCTTTATTATTCCTTGATACTGTCGGCACAATCTTATCCGCTGTAGTCCTTGGTCCAGTTTATGGTATGGCTGTTGGCGGTATTACAAACGTTGTACTTGGATTTATTTACAATCCAAAAGACATTCCATTCGCTTTAGTAAATATTGCTATAGGTTTGGTAGTTGGACTTATTGCCAAAAAATATAAATTTGATGTTAAGACTGCAATTATAACTGGATTGATTTTGGCAGTTGTAGCTCCAGCAATAGGTACTCCAATTGCAATCTATGTTTATGGTGGCCTTACAGGAGATTTTAACGACGTCTTCTTTACAGCTTTAAAAAATGCAGGCAAGGATATTTTTTCTGCAGCATTTATTCCTAGAATCACAAGCAATATAATTGATAAAGTAATATCTTGTGTATTGGTTTCAGTTTCTTATAGGAGATTAGAAGGAGTTATTAATGGACGTTAGGTCAAAAAGAGTTGTCCTAGTCTCTCATTGTATCTTAAATCAAAACTCAGTTGTAGATAACTTAGCCCGTGCTAAGGGAGCCTACAGGGGGATTGTAGAAACAATTATGGATAATAATATTGGTATCCACCAACTTCCATGTCCTGAAATGATCCATCTAGGAATGGAAAGACCATCAATGACCAGAGACCAATACGACACAGAAGATTATCGCAGACTTTGCCAAAAACTTGCCGATCAAACGATTGCAATAATTAATAACTATTTAAAAAATGATTATGAAATTGTAGGTTTAATTGGAATCAACCATAGCCCCACCTGCTCCATTAGATGTGGCGAAGGCGTTTTTATGGAAGAACTGCTAAAAAAAATAAGAGATCTGGATTTAGATATACCAACTACTGATGTATCGACATCTTATGTTGAAGGCAAAGATAATACAGAAGAAATCAATGAACTGAAAGAGTTTCTAAACAAATAATTGTTAAATCTCTCTTGGAAAAATTCCAGGAGAGATTTTTTCTTTTATTCTTAAATTTTCTCAAGAAAAAACTGGACCACACGGATCCAGTTAAGTTTAATCAGACTTATAGGCATAATTTTTTCCATTTCCTTATTTTTGTTCTGAATGTTCCAAATGGAGCTACTGTATTTACGTGAATAAACTTATATACTTCCCAAACTGCTTTTTTTGTCGCTTCATCTGCCCATTTTCTCTTATGAGGCTGGAACAATTCTTCATACGTAAGATTATCTATCATTAGGTAAATATTTTCCACATTTTTTGTTAGTATATTTTTTAATTCGGCTAGAGATTTATGTGCATAAGCATCTGTAAACCAATTATATAGTTCTCCTAACTGATTCCATTTAAATTTCTCTGATGGAGTTTTGACAGCTAGGCCATTTTTTTCATCTTCTTCCCATTTCAAAAGCAAAGTGGTCCAACCAACTTGGTATGCAAGATTCTCAGCTGGTGTCCTATCAACTTCTTCCACCCTTTTATCTTTTAATTTTTCTGGAATATTATCAAACTCGGTAATATATTTTTCAAAAGTCTTCTTTATCTCACTTTTTAATTCTTCCTTGCTTTCATAGACCCTCATATGTGCCCCCATGTCCTATTTTCATTTTTTAAATTTACCTATCCCTATAATTTTTATACCCTTTTTATTTACCCTACTATCTTTAACAAGAAAAAACTGGACTTATTCAAATCCAGTTTTCTTTTTATATTTTTATGCAAATTTTGTAATATCTGCGACGTCGAGTCTGACTGATTCGTGGTAGTCGTAGTCGGATTCGCCTATGGCGAGGATCATGACTGGGACGTATCTTTCTGGGTCCAGGTCAAAGGCCGCAGCGAGTTTGTCTTCTTCAAAGCCTCCTATGACGTTTGTATCGTAGCCGTGGGCACGGGCGACCAGCATGAGTTGCATGGCCATTAGGCTAGCATCGATCTTTACTACGTCATTCATTTTTTGTTTTGAAAATGACTTGTAGGCTGGGACAAAAAAGTCCAGGGCTTGCTTTTTAATTTCTTCTGGCATGTAGCCTTTTTCAACAGCCATGCTATAAATTTCATCCGCCTTTTCATAGCATTTCATATCCCCAAAGATCAAAATCATGGCAGCTGATGTGTCGTTTTGCCTTACATTAAATTTGATCAGTGGGCGGAGTTTGTCCTTACCTTCGTCTGATTCAACTATTACAAATCTCCATGGTTGTAAGTTTACAGATGATGGGGCCAGGGTTGCCTCTCTTAAAATTTCCATCATCTCTTCTCTATCAATCTTGGTGTCTTTAAATTCCTTTACCGAGTGCCTGTTAAATACTACGTCTTCAAAATTATTATTTTTCATATACACTTCCCTCCTGCCATCCTTATACCCCAAAGGGATGAAAATATATTTTGAAAATGTAAAATAAGTAATCAACTCTTAAGGATTCCTTAATAGTTCAAGAGAAAGCAAGTCTTAGGAAATTCCTAATAGTTCAAAAAACTTTCATTAAATATTTATTCTTTAAATCAAAAAACAAAATTTCTGTTAAGTCAAAAGAGCCTAAAAAAAACAGTTATTAAGAAATACTTAATAACTGCAAATAAAGACAAGGAGCTTATATTTCATAAATTTTGTCGAATAGCTTTTTGCTTGTCTCATCTAGATTGTGGCTGACCATAATAATGGTTAGATTTTTATCTTTGAGTAAATTTTCTTCTATCAGCCTTCGGTTTTCCCTGTCAAGAGAACTTGTGCCCTCGTCAATTAAAAGTATTTCCTTGCCATTTATCAGGCTTCTTGCAAGGGCAATTCTTTGTTTTTCTCCACCTGAAATATTTGCGCCATTTTCTCCAACAAGGGTGTCTATGCCGTCAGTAAAGTTCTTAATATCATTATACAAAGAGCTTTTGATAATGGCATCATTAATTGCCTTGGCTGAAAAATCTTTGCCCAGACAAATGTTTTCTTTTATAGTCGCATTAAAAAGATATACATCCTGGGAGATATAGGACATATTTGTGTCAAGTGCTCTTTGACGAATTATTCCATCATAAAGGACATCTCCTTCATAGTCTTTGATTATCCCCATAATAATCTTTAAAATAGTCGATTTTCCGCGTCCCGACTTGCCGACAATCGCATACTTACCATTCTTTTTAAAGTCCATATTTAAATTTTTTAAAATTTCTCTATCATCGTAAGAGTAGGAAATATTTTTAAGTGCCAGGCTTTCATTAAATGTTTCTCTACAAGTTTTTTCAGTCTCACTTGATTCAAAAATATTAAAATAGGGTTTGGACTGCATGATGAGCATCTTTGCGTTGGCTAGATTTGATAGGCCATTTGTCACTCCGCCTATAAGGTTTGCCGCGCCTGCAAGGACTGCAACTCCAATTCTGCCATAAAGGGCCAAGATAACGACCAAGACTTCCGCCAAAAACTGCATGGAAATGCTCACAATCCCCATGGCACACTCCAAAATCTCCGTCATATAAGATTTCCTGCACCTGGCTTCCTCGCTTATAGCACTTGCTTCCTTGCCTTTTTTAAAATACCATTTCTCTGCCGATAGAATTTTTAAAATGTGTACACCATAAATAAGGTCTTTGAATTTCTTCATGGCCTCAGCTTGAGCCTGGAGATTTTCTTCTCCAATTTTTTCTATACGTTTTTCAAAAATTTTTGGCATAAACCACATTAAAAGGCTTGAAAAAATAGCGAATAAGAACAAATAAAAGTCCAAATACAAAAGTGCCGCCAGGCTCCAAATTATCTGTGCGGCTCTACCTACTAAGTTAAATATACTTTGCCAAGCTAAATCTGAAATCTCGTCAATGTTTTTTGTTATATAGGAAATGTATTCAGCTCTTTTTTCTCCTTCGAAATTTCTTGAATCTCCCAGATATATAGCCTGGTAAAAATCATCTCTAAGGTCAGTGTTCATTGCCTTTATCGCCCTTGCACGACAATAAGACTCAAGCATGCAAATTAAAAAATATCCAAGCCATCCTGCAAAGGAAATTGTAATCCACTTCAAAAAGAGATGCAGGTCTAGTTTGATAGCACCATCAAATGTTTTTATCGCAAAAAACTGGACTATGACCTGCATACCCCACATCAAAATTTGCAGCAAAAAGACAATTAGTGTTTTTGTCTTGTTTTTATAAAGATACTTTCTAATACTATCCATAATCTCCCTTGTTATATCAAAATTCTCCTTAACCTACATAAAAACACTTTTTGTGAAGTAATTTTCGCTAATATTTTTATGGTCGATGCTGATAACTGTCTTTGCTTCTAGGTAATTCATGAGGTCATCAAAGATCTCGTAGAAGAGGCTTTCATCCAGGCCTGTGCTTATTTCATCGAAAATATAGAGCTGGCAATCCTTGTAAAGAGCTCTTGCTAGCAATACTCTTGTTCGTTCACCACCCGATAAGGTACTGGAATCAAAGCCAATCTTGTTTTCGGAATATTTTTCAAGGACTTCTTCTAGCCTGCAAATTTTAATTATTTGATTTAGCTTGCCCTCGTCCACCTTGGATTTAAAAGTTATGTTGTCAATGATAGACATATTAAACAATTTATTTTCTTGAAAAACTGCTGACAGTGATATAGTCTGATTTTCCTTGCCGTCAACATATATCTTACCAGAGGTCGGCTTGTACATATTGGTAATTAATTTTGCCAGAGTAGATTTACCTGACCCAGTTCTTCCATTTATTTTTAATTTGTCGCCCTTATTTATGACCAAGTTAAAATCTTTTAAAATCTGATTATCTCCATAATTTAAAGAGACATCTTTAAATTCAATGGTCTTAAAATCTTCGATTAAATTTACATCTTCTTTTTCTATTCTCTTGAAGGTTTCATCAATCCTCTTAACCGAATTTTTGAAGGCAGATATTTCTTTTTGATTTTCTATTATATTAAAAATTGGATCGGTAATCATCGATGCATACAAGATAATTGCGATCAATGCACCAACCGACAGACTACCCTGACTAACACGGAGGCCGCCAATCAAAATCAAAGTTGCCATAATTAAATTAAAGAGCAAACTGACCAGGGCTTGAGAAATATTTTTTATATTTACGATTTTTTTATCCAAGACATTTAGCTCGTGATTTTCTTGGTGGAAGTCACTGGTAAAAACTTCTTCTTTGTTAAATAATTTAATGTCCCTAGCACCTATAATTATGTCAAAAAACTTATTTATAACATTTAGCCTTTGAATTTGGCTCCTCTCAGACGCCATTTCTGATTTGTTTAAAATCTTTTGAATAACAAGGGTTGAGATAGCAGAAATGGCAATCATTGCAAAGAGCATAATGTAGTCGTATTTTATTATTATGATTGACCCGATGACAAAGCTTGATATTGAAAAGCCCAAATCAAAAACCAAGGGGATGAGCTTGTCATCAAGGGCTTTTAAATCGTCAATTATAACATTAAAAACATTTGAGTGGCCAGCTTTTTCCAAGAGACCAATCTTTGTGCTCAGGATATTTTCAACAATCTCGTCTCTTATTTCTCTATTAAGATTCAGCTCAAATTTTGAACCAAAATTAACAAGGGCAATCTTGAACATATTGACCAAAATATAGACCAGTGAATACAGGATTATGTATTTTATAAATTCACTTTGATTGCCTATGGTTAAGTAGTCGATTACCTTTTGAATAAAGACCATGGGGAAAATGCTTAGACTCCCCACTATTATCCCTGTTATAAATAATAATAAAATTTTAGAAAAATTCTTTTTATATTTTTCTCTAATCATAATTCGCTCCTATCGATTAGTGGTCTGGCTTAAATATTTTAATCCACTAACATTGATTTTATTATACCATAAAAAGCTTATCCTGTATAAGTTTTCTACTTGTACATTTCATTACAAAAAAAGACGATAGAGTTTAATTATCTATCATCTCTTGCGTTTCCATTTAATTATTTGGCTCGACAAACTGAGATTTGTTAATCTCTTTTTATCATCAATGGCAAGCCGTATTCATCTATTCCATTGTCAGAGAAACCAAGTGATTCCCAAAATCTATGCGAATCCTCTTTTGCGTAGTTAAGGGCGTAATAAATTGCGCCGTCGTTTTTTGTATATTCCATAAGCGTTTGAAAACATTTGTGTCCTGTCCCGTTCCCTCTATACTCTGGGAACACCCAAAAATCAAGGATGAAACATTTTCCGTCCTCGCTTTTGTAAGTGCAGTACTGAGAAGCGCCTATTTTAACTCCGTCACGCACAAAATATACCATGTGTTGAGTGTCCGGAGTGCGCAACATATGACTTTGCAATACATCTCGATACTCCGCGCTCTGGAAGTATTTCTTTTCTTCCTCCGTCGTTAAAAACCCGTCATTTACCAAATACTGAAACTGAATGTCCCAATACTCGTTGATTTTTGAAACAGGTATCTCCTGAATGAATATCATTTCAACATCCCCCTCAAATTCTAACTTATCTAATTCTATTATATTATATAGTCCCTCGCATGTGTAGACTCTTACAGTAAATATTACAATCTTGTTATCACTGTATTACTATTTATCATAGCTTTACCCTTTTCGTGTAACATACTTTTCAATATCAAAAACATTTCTCTCATCATAATATTCAAATAACTTGTAATTCTTATGCTTTGTAATATCAAATTTATCAGACAAGAAATGTCTTACTACTCTTAGATAAAAATATACCAATTTTAATAATCTCCGTCTAAGTAATCCTCAAGTTGATATTCATTCCCATCAACTTCTATAAACCATGTGCTATAAGCATCTATATTTAAAGGATTGTCATCAACAACATGAGTTTTATAATACTTTGTATATATACTATACACGAGATTCTTTCTTGTGTCATTCTTATCTATTTTCCCATTATAAAAAGATATATATACAGTAGATACTTTTGAATCTTTTTCCCAATATTTACTTGCAATTTCATCCATGTGATTGGTATTTATGAATGGTTTTAATTTATCTATTACTTTTTTTACATCATTAATTTTAAAATTTTCAGATGTAACAAAATTAATATATAAGGATGGTCTTAAAAATTTTATTTGAATCACACCTATTTTTTTATTTGATGACATCTCTTCTTTAAACAAATGAAACTCTTCACTTTTAACATTTTTTTCTTTAGAACAAGAAGTTATAAATATCAACCCTATCATTAAAGTCACTATTATTAAATTTTTCCTGTTTTTATTTTTCATTTAACCTAACTCCATCATTTACCATATAGGTGACCTCCTTTCCGGGAAAAATAAAAAAGCGACCCAGACTTTTACATCTGAACAGTTAAAATTTTAATTCTATAGTTTTTTATTATTTTTAATTTTATTACTGTTGTGACGTACTTTATAAATTATGTGTCGCAAACTATTGTTTGCTTTTTAATGCCTTATTGATGGTTTCTTGAATAAAAGGACTACAGCATTTTCCCAAAGGATTGTTAATTTCGCACTTTCCATTTTTCATTGCCCCTGTAAGTCTAATAATATCTTTAATATTCTTTGCACCATCATCTAAAACAGCGTTTATAATTTGTTGCTCTGTAACTTGGTTGCAATAGCATATATATTTGGGATTTGCATCCTTTTTAAACCATATAGGAACTTTTACATCTTCCTTATAAAAAACTCTTTCATTGTTTAAGTTATAATACACGACATCACAATCTTCATTCATACATAAATAGTAAGTTTCTTCATCTACAACCTTTCCCATAAGGTTTTCTGATACCATATGCTTTACAGTTATATTCTTAACCTTTTCTCCTATTTTGTGACATTTGGGGCAATTTGCTTTTTCTTCCACTGTACCAGTGGTTTTTTGTATTGAACCTCAGCAAGATTGATTTATCTTATTTTCTTGATTCACTTTATTTCCTCCTTTCTGAATAAATATTATTACTATAGTTAATCAGGATATCTAATACCTCTTCCAATGTATCTACAATATATTCTCCCTGTCGGTATCTCCTTTTCTCTACTATAATTCGAACTTGGTCCTTAGATTCAACCACATCTATTATTCTTTTAGGATATTGAACCCATTTCCCTATCTCCTGATATTCTTGATTCATAATAATAAATGTTGGTGTAATAACTTTTTCATTAGGCATAAACTTACTGTAACTATCTGTATCTATTACTTTAAGTTTTATATTTTCATTGTTTTTTTCTAACCAATGAACTACAGGAATATTAATTATAGAATCAATACACCAGTTTTCTCCAATCGCAAGTATATTAAATTTGCTTGTTATACTACTAACCTTTTCAGTTCCATTTTGTATACCTCAATAATTCTGGCATTTTTTATAGCTCAGGCAAACTGATCATGGTAGGTTCACCTTTAGGGACTGAGATTCCTTGCGGAATGTCGTCGTTGACCGTCAATTCTTTGCGAAATGGACGATGAGATACGTCAATCTTTTGGGCTTCTGACGTATAAGTGCAATCGTCACACTACATCCGAACAAGCGGTGTATTATTCCTAATTTAGAGTAAGTATATCACAGAACTCACTATATTAGAAGTGCCGAAAAAGTATCATCCATTTGAATCATCTGTAAAAGGCATAGAAATTCCCCATTTCCTCAGCCTAATTTTAACCGATATTTATTTCAAAATAGGTAGCAAAAACTTCAAAAGTGCCAAACCTAAAAATACAGTTATTAACGCAATCGCTGGGGAAATTATCTTATTTGGAAAATTCATTTTATTCAACAAGTGAATATCCAAAGAAAACACAACCAAAAATAATATAAATGTAACTATATATAATGGATTGTGGAGAATAAGGAATTTATATGTAACATATTCAATACAGAAAAAAACAAATATTGAAATTAAGCATAAAAAAAGTAAATGTATGATTTTTTTCATGTTTCCTCCTTGATGATTTTCAAAAATTAGGGCGGCAACATTTTTGCTCTTGCCCCAATTTTTTACTTTATGATTTTAAAGTTTAGTAGATATAAAGAATTAGATTTTTCTTTTTCGTACTTATGACATCTTGTTTAATAACAAAAAATTCTACATTATATTTATGAGCTGCTTCCTCTACTTCCTCTTTCATATTTTCATGATCCATTTCAGGCTGATAAAAAATTGTAGTATTTAGTAAATTATTGGCAGAATTATTAAGATTGGTTTAAAGTATAAAATGTTTTCCTTCTTTAATAATTATAACATAAATAGGTTTATTATAAAAATTAAACTGGGATTCATAACAAACCCCAGTTTCATAATTAGCGTGTTCTTTAATAGATTTTTGATCCTGCTGGGATGTTTTCATCTAGCATGATTAGATTTGGAACATACTCAAATTAGTGGACACAAAAATAGCAACATATTCAATAATTATAGACAAAGGAATAAAAATATATTATTATCATCTCCTAAAGTAGATATGAAAAAAGTGCCTAAAATCATAGGCACTTTAAGAAATTTGACTCAATCTTTTTATTCATATACTCCACTTTTTTTGAAATTATATTGTTCGAATTAAATCTATAGTCGGTCTGTCTAAAATTCTCTTTAAAGAAAAATGATAGATGATTAGATTAATACCATAGACGACTAATGAAAATCCTAAGAAACTTTTATAGTCATAATATTTTATTAGAGTACTCATTCTTAAATCAGGAGCTATTAATGATATTACAAACATAACTCCTAAACTCACAATAATAGAAATAGTAAAGGACTTTACCTGCTCTCCAATAAATTCCTTTTGATAAATACTCTTTAACTCATCTACATCCATTCCACAAGAGTAAAGACTTCCGATTTCTTTTTTTCTGCTCATGAGACTTAAATTAATAGATGAGTAGCCATTGGTGATATTTAGTACAAAGATGATTGATGCAATCCCTATTACAATTTTTATTAGACTTTTCAAATCATTATATTCATTTTTTGCTGTTTCCTCACCTGTTATGATATTAAAGCGATCTTCTGGTGAAATTTTACTTCTAATCATGGCCTCTACATATTCTTTTACATCTTTGGTATCCGAATCTTTTATCTTCATATTTAATGTATAGGCATAATTTTTGTATTTCTCATCACCTGCTTCTTCCATAAGTTTAAAATAAGTGTCAAAATCTGTATAAACTTTTACATCAAATGGTCTTGTTCTCGACTTATATTTTCCCAAATCTGTTATTGCCTTTGAAATTTTAATAGTCTTCTTATAATCATTTAAGTTAATATCTAAAGTCTGTGGGTTTTCAAAATATGGAATTCTCTTTGCCTTAGCTATTGGAATAGAAGAATCTTCTTGAATTGTATTGTAGAGAATAAATTCGCCCTTCTTTCCTCCAAGTTCTCTTAAGTCTTTTTCTTCCAAGGCGATGATAAATCCATCCATACCCTCTGTCTTATATTTTTTTATATTCTTTTTCGCTTCCTCGTCTAATCCAGCTGACTTTGCTTCTTTTGAGAATTCATTTGTATTTTCCACTTGAACATATTTATCTTTTGAAATATAAGACTTGTCGTTGGGGATTTTATCTACAATTTCTTTTAATATTTTTGGGACTTGGTTGTTTTCACTAAAATAATCAACAGAGAAATTATAGCCATCATCGTAAAACGAAAAATCTCTGTAGTAACTTGAGATACCTATGATGATTATAAACACTGAAATTATAATTATTCCTATTGCAGAAATATATCTCTGTGATTTTATTGAAGCTAAGTTATTGAGTTTTAATTCTTTCCAAAAATCTTTGACTCTTTTCTTCTTTGATTTTGAAAAATCTATATTCCCTCTTATGCCGTCTATAATGTTTATTTTAGAAATCTTTTTCGCAGGGGATTTAATAGCTAGTGCCACAATGATAAAAGAAACCAAAAGTATTGATAAACTTAATAAGGGATTAAATTTTATAACTTCAAAGGCACTTACTCCTTCACCTATTGTTATGTTTTTATACAAACAATACATAAAGAAAAATCCTGCAATGTGTCCCAAGAGTATTGGAATTGCAGTTATAATAAGTCCTTCCTTTAGAAGTAAGAGATAAATTTGTCCATTGGTAGATCCTATAGACTTATAAATGGAAAGCTCTCTAATCTTCCTAAGCCCCCAAACCCAAAAGATGTTTTTTATAAAAAACACAAAGATCGCTATGCATCCAAGAACTGATAGAACAAGAACAGCCTGGCTCATTATATCTTGTAAGGGTTCGTTTTCTACTCCATAATAGTTTATAAGACTTTCAGAAAATTCTAAAGTAACTTTTTTGCCCAAAGTCAGATTGATTTCTGCTTGAATTTTATCTCTATCTCTATAAGCTTCCTTAAATGAATGAAATTTTACAAAGGTTCTGAAACCGGTCATTTTATCTTGTAGACCTAAGGCAAAACTTAGTTTGCTGTACTTGTTGTAGACATCTCCATAAACACCAACTAAATTAAAACTCTTAGAACCTTGGCTCTCAAACTTTTCCCTGTCAGTATTTGCACTTGTGGGGCCTATCTCTTCTCCGTCTAACAACCTTTTGCCTAAATCAAGTTCTACACGATCGCCTATTTTAAGTTTATTTTTCTCTACGAGGCTTTTAGATAGTACAATTTCGGCTTCCTTTGTAGCAAATCTGCCTTCAATAAGTCTTGAATACTCTCTCATCTTATTGATTGCTTCGTCTTGGTAGTTAATAACGACTAAATCGTCAGCAAGTTTTCCATTATCAGGATTAAGAGACATTTTTCCGACCAAGTCTATATCTTCAATGGATTTTAACTTTTCAACATCTTCATTTGAAAGTTCTTCTTTAATCTCTCCATGATAAAAGCTTGAAGCCATGTAATAACCATAGTTAGCTCTCAAACTTCTGTATCCATAATAAAAAACCACAGTAAAAAATAGACTTACAATAAATAATGAGATAAAAATAGGAAAATTCTTCTTATTCATTTTTTTCATCTCCTACAATTTTTCCATCGACTATTGTAATAATACGATTTGTTTGTAAGGCTATTTCTTCGTCATGGGTGATTAGGATAATTGTCTGTTTTAAGCTTCTATTAAAATATTTAAAAATTTCTATAATTTCTTTAGAATTTTTCCTATCCAAATTGCCTGTTGGTTCATCCGCTAATATTATAGATGGATTGTAGATAAGACTTCTCGCAATGGCAACTCTCTGCTGCTGACCTCCTGAAAGCTCACTTGGAAAAGAGTCAAGTTTACTTTCTATACCCAGTTTGTTTACTATATCTGAAAATTCATCTTGATTTATTTTTCTCTTATCAAGCTTTAAAGGAAGTTCTATATTGTGACGAACCGTTAAGTTGGGAATCAAATTATAAAACTGATAAATTAGTCCGACTTTCCTTCTTCTGAAGTAGGCTAATTCTTTTGAAGAATACTTTGAGATGTCGTTACCATCTATATAAACCTTACCATCATCTGGGCTATCTACTCCTCCTATAATATGTAGGAGGGTTGATTTCCCAGATCCACTTGGTCCAACAATGGCGACAAATTCACCTCTTTCAATTTCAAGGTTAACACAGTCTAAGGCTATGACCTTAGAATTACCCTCGCCGTATTCTTTTCTTAAATTTTCTACTTTTAATATTTCCATACTTTCCTCCTTAATTTAAGGTAAGTATATAAAAGCAAAGTGATTTTTAGGTGACATTGTAGAATTTTATTTCAAATCTTGCTCCAACATCAATATTTGAAACAGAAATTTCTCCGTTGTTTTTTTCGATAATTGACTTCGCCATAGCAAGACCTATTCCAAAACCATTTGAGTCTGGAGTTTTATAAAAGCGTTTAAAGATTTTTTTCATATTCTCTTTTTCTATTCCTCCACCATTGTCTTCAATGATTAAGCTCGTATAGAGGGGATTTTTGTATGATGAAAGCACGATTTTATCACAAGTCGGTCTATTGTCAGCATTTTTTATAATATTAATCAGAGCTTCTGCCAGCCAATAAAAATCTCCACAAATACTATTTTCCTTTAAACTCTCCTCTATTTCTACATTTATAGATCTATTTAAATCCAAACTATCTAAAGCATAATCCACTAATTCATCTAAACGAATTTGTTCTTTTTTCATAAGATCTTTATTTGCCTCAAGGCTTGATAGTTTAAGCAAAATATCTGATAGGGAGTTTAATCTGATTGTTTGCCTTTTTAAAATCTCTATATCTTCAATATCTGGAAAATCTATCCCCAAATTTTCTATGGAAAAAAGCATAGATGTGATGGGAGTTTTAATTTGATGAGCGATATCTTCTAGGTATTCTATTTGCTTTTCACTATTTCTAGTACTTGTCTCTTTTGCTTCGACTATTTCTATAAAAAGTTTGTAAATTTTATCTTCTAAAATCGAAAAATCGTCTTGCTTCATAGGAATTTTATAATTTTGATTTTTCATATTTTCTATCAGATTTATAAGCTCATTTATTCTATTTTTCTTTCTTGATTCTAAAAAATAATAAAGAAGTCCCAGGCTTATTATCCAAAATACATATATCATCTCAATCCATCCTATATCCGATTCCTCTGACAGTAGTAATAACTTCTCTATCAATTTTTTCTCTTATTCTCTTAATAGTTGATGTGAGAGTATTGTCATTTACAAACTTATCCCTATCTTCCCAAAACATTTCTAACAGCTGGCCTCTTGTATAAACTCGGTGAGGATTTTTAATAAATAAGACTAGGATTTCATATTCTAGCGAAGTTAAATCTACTAGATTTCCCTTAAAATAAACTTTTGACTGATTAAAATCTATTTTTATATCCTTATAATTGATTGTTTTGTCTTGACTTAGAGCTATTGTCCTTAAAACCGCATCAATTCTTGCCCTTAATATTGCAAGGGAAAATGGTTTAGTTAAGTAATCATCTGCACCTTGATCAAGGGCTTTAACTATAAAATCTTCATCATTTTTAACAGTAGTAACTATAATTCTAATATCTTTATCTTTTAATTTTTCAATTAAATACTGACCGTCTTTATCTGGTAGATTTATATCAAGTAGCGCCACGTCCATGTCTACATTCATCTTATAGGTCGCTTCATAAAAAGATGATGCAATCTCTACCTCATAGCCATTATTAACTAAATACTTTTCCATTTGTAAAGCAATTTCTTTATTATCCTCTATAATCAAAATACTCTTCATTCTAACCCTCTCATACATTAACCTTTGAAATCTATTGAAAAAATTTCTTTCAAACATAATAGCTATACTATGTCTGGCACTTATGACCGCAACATAAAAACCTGCCCTGCTTAGATCAGCTAATTTATTTCAATGTAGAGTCACTAACGTTTTTTATCAATTTTCAATCTTCATTATAAAAATTAAACTGGGATTCATAACAAACCCCAGTTTCATAATTAGCGTGTTCTTTAATAAATTTTTGATCCTGCTGGGATGTTTTCATCTAGCATGATCAAATTTAGTTTTTCTTCTCCGTCGTAGTCGCAGACTGCTGATAGGAGCATGCCGCATGATTCTACGCCCATCATTTTTCTTGGTGGGAGGTTTGTAATTGCAAGAAGGGTCTTGCCCACAAGTTCGTCGGCGGAGTAGAAGTTTTTGATGCCTGATAGGATTGTCCTGTCAGTGCCTGATCCATCATCAAGGGTAAATTGCAATAATTTATTGGACTTTGGAACTTCTTCGCAAGCCTTGACCTTTACAACTCTGAAATCTGATTCAGAGAATTTTTCAAAGTCAACCATATCTTCAAAGAGTGGTTCGACTTTTACTTTTGATAGGTCGAGTTTTTCTGCCTTGATGGCTTCTGTGCTTGCCTTTTCTAAGCCTATTGGCTTCATTGTCGGAAACAAGATTACGTCCCTAATTGAAACTTCGCCAGTTAAGAACATGATAAGTCTATCGACACCGATGCCCAGTCCTCCTGTTGGTGGGAGGCCAACTTCAATTGCGTTTAAGAAGTCTTCATCCATTGGATGAGCTTCGTCATCGCCAAGATTCTTGGCTTCCATTTGCGCTGTAAATCTGGCGCGTTGGTCGATTGGGTCGTTTAATTCTGTAAAGGCGTTTGCAATTTCCTTGGTGGCCATAAATGCTTCAAACCTTTGTGTGTAGCGTGGGTCTGCTGGGTCGCGTTTAGCCAGCGGACTTACCTCTACTGGATGGTGGGTGACAAAGGTTGGTTGGATCATGTGGTCTTCGCAGAATTCTTCAAAGAATTCGTTGATGATATTGCCCCTATCCATCTTGGATGGTTCAAGCTCTAGGCCTTTTTCCTTGGCAATTGCAATTGCTTCTTCGTCTGTTTTTATTTCTTCAAAGTCAACGCCAGCATATTCTTTGATGGCTTCAACCATTGTAATTCTCCTCCATGGTGGAGTTACATCAAGTTTTAGTCCATCGAATTCAAGGATTTGTGTGCCCAAAACATTTTGTGCAATGGTGGAGACCATATTTTCTGTGATGTCCATCATGTCCTTGTAATCTGCGTATGCAGCGTATAGTTCGATAGCTGTGTACTCTGGGTTGTGGGTTTGGTCCATACCTTCGTTTCTAAACATCTTGCCCATTTCATATACGCGGTCAAAACCACCGACGATCAATCTCTTTAGATAGAGCTCGTTGGCAATTCTCAAATACATATCGATGTCAAGTGTGTTGTGGTGGGTGATAAATGGTCTTGCATTTGCACCACCTGCGATTGTATTTAGGGTTGGAGTTTCAACTTCTAGGAAGTCTCTATCGTCCAAATATTTTCTTATTTCTTTTAAGATTTTATTTCTCTTGATAAAGGTCTCTTTGATTTCTGGATTTACAATCAAATCCACATATCTTTGACGGTATCTGAGGTCTGGGTCCTTGAGGCCGTGGAATTTTTCCGGTAGGATTTGCAAGGATTTTGTCAAAATAACAAATTCTTCGCAGCGTACGGAAATTTCTCCCATCTTGGTCTTGAAAACTTCGCCCTTGATGCCTATGATGTCACCGATGTCAAGGAGTTTTACTTCTTCATAATCGTCTCCCAAATTATTTTGGCTTACAAAGGATTGGATTGTCCCAGTTGAATCTAGGATGTCAAGGAAAGTGACTTTTCCGTGACCACGCTTGCCCATTACCCTGCCGGCGATTGATACGTATTTACCTTCATAGTCATCAAAATTATCTAAGATATCTTTGGCAAAGTGGGTCCTGTCGTAATTTGTAATTTCGTATGGATTTTTATACATGTCTTTTAGTTTCTGTAATTTTTCCCGCCTCATCTGAAGCATTTCGTTTAATTCTTGTTCCATGATACCTCCTATGATTTTTTGATGCTTTTGATAGTGTATTTAATAATTCCGTCTGGAGCGTGAACTTCTACTATATCTTTTCTTCTCTTGCCAAGAAGGGCTGCTCCAAGTGGACTCTCGTTTGAAATTTTACCATTAAGCGGATCGCTTTCTGCTGAACCAACAATGGTGTAGATTTCTTCTTCGTCTTCGCCTTCTTCGATTATGGTTACCGTTGTACCAACATTTACTTTTTCGGTTGTGATTTCATGATCTTCTACTACAACAGCTTCTCTGATTAAATTTTCCAGCTTAACTATACGCTCTTCCAGTTGGGCTTGTTCGTTTTTGGCTTGGTCGTATTCAGCGTTTTCACTTAGGTCTCCAAAGCCAAGTGCAACTTTGATCCTGGCTGAAACTTCCTTGCGGCCAACTGTTTTTAATTCTTCGAGCTCTTCTTCAAGCTTGGTCAATCCATCTTTTGTTAAAAATACTTCTTTTTTAGTCATTTTTTCTAACCTCTTTTTCTATATTTTTAAAAAGTCTGTCTATAGTCTCGTTCATCTTGTCGATACTGTTAATCTCAGATAGACTTTTTCTTATCTTGGTTGCCTCTGGGCGATTGTTCAAATATTTTATCAAATGCTTTTTAAAATCGTTCAAAGCAACTCGTTCGGAAAAATCTTCCGTCATGTATTTAAAATGTTTCTTTATTATATCATATTTATCGTAATTAATCTTGTCTGTGGAAAAATAATTGTGAATATCTGCAAAAATAAAGGGATTTCCAATGGCAAAACGTCCAATGGAAATGCCGTCAATATCATCCGACTCCAGTAGCTCTATCGCCCTTTCAAAGGAATCTATGTCGCCGTTTCCAATTACGGGAATATTGAGCTTGTCCCTGATTTCAAATATCTTTTCCCAATCGGCCTGGCCAGTGTAGTGCATGTCGCGTGTCCGACCGTGGACTGTCAAGAAATCCGCTCCTGCATCTTCAATCCGCTGGGCGATTTCGATTGCATTGGATGAATCGTTTACCCCCAAACGCATCTTGGCAGAAACTGGCTTGTTGGAATATTTTTTGCAAGTCTTAATTATAGCCGCCAAGGTGTCCAGGTCATTTAATAATGCAGACCCGTCTTGATTTTTAAAAATCTTGGGCGCTGGGCAACCGAAGTTTAAATCAATCCAGAGAAAATCTTCCCTTGGGTTTAAATATCTCTCGATTGCAATTTGAAAGGCCTCTGGCTCGTGGCCAAAGAGTTGGATGCCGGTCCTGCCTACTGACTTTGAAATCTCAATGGTCCTCTGGCTATCATAATACAAGGCCTTGGCGCTTACCATTTCCGTTACCGCGTATGGGAGGCTGAGTTCAAAAGCGATTTTCCTAAAGGGAAAGTCAGTATATCCGGCCATGGGCGCCAGAAAAACTGGCAGCCTATCCCCTATGCTTAGCGTTCTTGTCATAGATCTTCCTTAGGCCCCATAGGGTCAGCTCGTCGTCGACTAAATCAATTACCTCAGTCTTTGAGGCAATGACCTTGGCCAAGCCTCCAGTTGCAATTACCTTAGCATCTATATTTTCTTCGGCCTTTAAGTGCTTAACTATATAATCAACCTGGCCAATAGCCCCGTACATAAGGCCCGCCCTGATGGCGTCAACTGTATTTCTATTTAAAAAACTTTCTGGCACAGTTAGGTCAACTTTTGGCAGCTTGGCAGCCTTCATAAAAAGCGCCTCCGCACTTATGCCTATGCCCGGGCTTATAATGCCGCCCAGGTAATTGGATTTTTCATCCACCACGCAATAGGTGGTCGCCGTTCCGAAGTCGATAATAATAAGCGGCGCACCATATTTGTCGATTCCACCAACTGCATTTACAATCCTGTCTGCCCCAACTTCTTTTGGGTCATCGTAGAGGACATTGAGTCCAGTTTTTGTCCCTGGGCCAACTACAATCGGCTCAAGGCCTGTTAGCATTTTAACGGCCTCGATCATATTGTCAGTCACCATGGGCACAACTGAAGACAAGATCGCCCCTTGGATTTTCGTCACGTCCACGCCCCTAAGAGTAAAGATCTGGTCAATGAAAAGTGCAATCTCATCCACAGTTTTTTTACTGTCAGATGAGATCCTGATGCTAACCTTTAGGTCGTAGCCTTCGTATATTCCTAAAACTGTATTTGTGTTACCTATATCTATTGTTAAAATCATGATTGTTTTCTACTTAAAATTCCCCCTGTAATTAGTCCGGCAATGATTGCCTCAGGTATACCATTTAAAAATACCACCGAAAGTATATAGTACAAGACCCCCTTGCGGTCCATGTTTTTGATGCCCATCATCTTATCTGAGTAGATCAAATAGATTGAGCCCATGACCATTGCCGTGTGGCAAATTGTAGCGATGACCGCCGAGACGAAGCCCGGTGTAATTATATTTTCCTTTTTGATTGTCATAATCCAAATCATTACAATCAGTACTAGCGAAATTAATCCAATTACAATTCCCAAAGTCTTCCCATCTTTAAAAGCCTTTACAAGCGAGTAGATAATTTCGATTAGTAAAACTGAACTGATAATGCTAGTGATCCTAATCATTTGCTTGTGAGATTTTTCCTTCAAAGCCTTGTAAAGAAAATAAGCGATTAGTGGAAAAATTATCCTTGGTAGAACGCTTATGAGTGGGTTTTGAAAAGCAAAGCTCAAAACCGTTGGCTTGGTATAATTGGTCCAGAGGGAGTAAAGCCCAAAGGACAGGCCTAAAAATGTACCAACATAAGGTCCGTAAAGGATAGCCCCAATAATTACTGGGATGTGTAGGGTCGTTGCTCTAATTGGTCCAAATGGTATAAAACCTAACTGTGTCATTCCGAGAACCAAAATCCATGCTAAGAGGATTGCGGATACAACCAGTTTTTTTGTGTTATTCATAATTTAAACTCCTAAAATACTTCTAATTTTTCGTCTTCGAAGTCCTTGGGATCATAGTTCCCGCTGTAAATTGCTTCGAATTCATTCTTGTATACTGTTTCCTTGTCGATAAGGGCGCCTGCAAGTCTTTCGAGCGCATCGTCGTGGTCTCTCAAGATCTCTTTGGCCTTATCGTAACAATAATTAACTATGGCCCGCATTTCAGTGTCGATGTCTTTTAAAATTTCTTCGGAATACGCCTTGGTGTGACCAATAGTGTTTCCTATGAAAGATTGACCTTCGTCATCTGAATAATTGAGGGTCCCAATCTTTTGGCTCATGCCGTATTTTGCAACCATGGCATGGGCAATTTTTGTAACTCTTTCTATATCGTTTGAAGCGCCAGTTGAAATGTCGTTTAGCTTCAAGTCTTCTGCAGCCCGTCCACCCAGGAGCATGATCATCATGTCGATCATCTTGGACCTGGTGTAAAAGCTGGTCTCTTCGTCAGGCACTGTGTAGGTAAAGCCACCTGCGTCACCACGCGGTACAATTGTAACCATGTGAACAGGGTCGGTGTGCTTTAAGGTCCGACCAATAATTGCGTGACCTGCTTCATGATAAGAAACTAATTTCTTTTCTTCTTCAGTCACAACAGCCGATTTCTTTTCTGGTCCTGCTAGTACCTTTACACTTGCTTCTTCTAACATATCTTTATTGATAGTTGTACGCCCTAGTCTGGCAGATAAAAGAGCCGCTTCATTTATAAGATTTTCCAGGTCTGCAGGTGAAAAACCTGAAGTCCTCCTGGCTATATTGTTTAAATCAACGTCCTCGCCCATGGGCTTGTCCTTGGAGTGAATTTTTAAAATTTCCTCCCGACCCCTTAGGTCTGGTAGACCGATTGTAATCTTGCGGTCAAATCTGCCCGGCCTTAAGAGTGCGTCGTCCAAAATATCTGGCCGGTTGGTTGCTGCCATTATAATAATGCTTTCGTTCTTTTCAAAACCGTCCATCTCAACTAGGAGCTGGTTCAAAGTTTGTTCGCGTTCGTCATGGCCACCGCCAAGGCCTGTCCCACGCTTCCTGCCCACAGCATCAATCTCGTCAATAAAAATTATGCAAGGGGCGTTTGCCTTGGCCTCATTAAAGAGGTCGCGGACACGGCTGGCGCCCACGCCGACAAACATTTCCAAAAACTCCGACCCACTTATGGTAAAGAATGGAACTCCCGCTTCGCCTGCAACAGCCCTTGAAATGTAAGTCTTACCTGTTCCTGGTGGGCCGACTAACAAAACGCCCTTGGGAATCCTAGCTCCGACCTTGGCAAACTTGCCTGGGTTTTGTAAATAATCCACAATTTCATATAGCTCTGTCTTTTCTTCTTCCAGACCAGCCACGTCTTTAAAGGTAACTGGCTTAGAATTAGTTGGCTCAAATCTTTTGGCCCTTGACTTTGCAAATTGCTGGGCGTCTTTGTTTTGGCTGCCAATCTGTTTGAAGATTAGATTAAAGATAAATATAAATCCAACCATCATTATAATATAGGGAACTATGGATGCCAGTAGACCCGATTCTTGAACGCTGTGGGCATCGAAGACCGTATTTTTTGCATCGACTTGTGGACCTATATGTTTATTGTAAAAGTCCGCCTGCAAGGTTGCCGGTAAAATCGCCCCATAGGCCTTGTCTTCCTTGTCAGTCAAAGTTAATTTATCACCACTTATAGTTGCGACTTTGACCTGGCCCGCGTCCAAAAGTTCGCCTGCCTTGGTCAGCTCAATCTTCTCTTGGTTTTTGCCCATTAAAAGTGGCCAGAGGCTGGAGAGAATGAACACAGTCATTATTATTATAAAAAATGGCGATAGTCTTAATCTCCTCATATTTTATAAATCTCCTCCTTTAAGCTGGCTATATATGGGAGATTTCTATAGCTCTCCGCATAATCAAGTCCATAGCCAACTATGAAATCATTTGGCGCAATGAAGCCAACATAATCCAGCTGGACGTCAGTTTTTCTTGCTTCTTTTTTATCCAAAAAGGTTGCAAACTTAACTGAATTTGCCCCACGCCTGGACAAATTGTCTTGCAAGTATTTTAAAGTGTAGCCAGTGTCTACAATGTCTTCGACTACAAGTACGTCCCTGCCTTCAACTGAAAAGTCCAGGTCTTTTAAAATCCTAACTTCACCAGTCGACTTAGAACTTGCCCCATAACTTGATAAGCTCATAAAATCAACCAAGACTGGCAAATTAATTTGTCTGACTAGGTCTGCCATAAAGATAAAAGAGCCTTTTAAAATGCCGATTACCATTAAATCTTTATCCATAAAGTCGTGGGTAATTTCTGATCCCATTTCTTTTACTTTTTTTGAAATTTCTTCTTCAGTAAAGAGCATTTCTTTAATCGCCTTGTTCATAATACCTCCTTAAGTAAATTGTGTTTTTTGTATGATCATCAGTGGCCACGCGTTTAGATAGCCACAGGTCTTGAACATATATAATTCCCGCCTCATCACAAGCAATGACCAGGGAGTCACGCTTATACTTGGGAATTTTTTCATCAATTAATATTTCCTTGAGCTTTTTGGTCCGCCCACCCCTGGTCTCAAAGACATCACCGGGCAAGCGTTTTCTAAATTTAATTTGTCCTTGTACTTTATCTACATCGAGGGCAAGATTATCTTCGTCAAAATCTTTTGTCAGCTCGAATTTGCATTCGCAATCATAGTCTTCATTCAAAGTGAAAATTAAATTATCATAGGATTTTATAATATAGATGTCAGAAAAACTGGTTCGCTTTTCGCCATCGCTAAAAATTATCTGGTCAATCTCCCTTAAATGATAAGAGTAGATGTCCTGCTGGTTTGGGTTTAGTTTTTTTATTATGGCCATGTAAAGATCAGCCCGTGTATGTGGAAAAAGCTCTAGCATCTTTGAAATGGAAATGCTGATTGCATTATCACTAACATCCGCATCCTTCAAAAAATATTCAACCAGACCCTCTATCAAAAGCCTGGAGGCTTTTAAGTTTGCAATCGCAAGCTCTGCCCTGTCCTTAAAATCGAGCAAGATTTCCTCAAGCTGAGGAATTTTATTTATCCGCATGTTATTTCTGGAGACGTCATCTATAAAATTGGTCTCATCAATGCAGTAGGGAATTTCATGGTCATCCAAATATTTTAAAATTTCGTCTTTGCTTATATTTAAAAGTGGCCTAAAAAATATCCCGTCTCGGACTTTTATACCTGCAAGACCATTTAAACCAGCTCCTCTTTCAAAGTTCATAAGGACGGTTTCAATGTCGTCGTCCAAATGGTGGCCGGTTATAACTGTTGTCGTGCCGATTTCCTCGGCCAGTTTTTTTAGGTCTCCATATCTTTTGACCCTGCCAGCTTCTTCAGTGCCAAGGCCTTTCTCTTTTGCAGTTGTGGCAATATCTGCAGTCTCCAGATGGAGGATGATGTCATTGTCTGCACAGAGGCCTTTGACAAAGTTTTCGTCGTGGTCAGCACTTTCACGCAGCTGGTGGTTTAAATGATAGGCGTGAATTTCAAAATGAAAATCAGCCTGCAAGGCCTTCAAGACTTTTAAAACAAAAATAGAGTCAGGGCCACCCGACAGGGCAACCAAGACTTTCTTTTCATTTTTGAAGATCTCATCTTGACAAAAGCAAGTGAAATATTCTCCTATATTATTTTTTCGGTTTACCAGAACCTCTTCGTCTGGATGTTCTTTGATTAATGAATTGAATTTTTTCATTTGATTCCTTGACAAACTTAGACATTAGTTTTTCAAAGGCAGAATCCTCGGGGCCCTTTTCAATAAATTTCGGTGCCGATGGTTCTTCCAAGGCCTTCATAGAAAGTGCAATCTTGCCGTCTTCATTGCTGATAACCTTGGCCTTGACCAGGTCTCCAACCTTGACAAAGTCGTTTATGTTTTCAACAAATTCATTTGACAGCTCAGATATGTGAACCAAGCCACTTTCATCACCCTCCAAATCTACAAAGCAACCGAAGTTTGAAACCCCGTTTACCTTACCCTCAATAATGTCTCCTACTTTTAATACCATAATTCCTCCCGTTTATCAGGCTTATTGTACAACATATGCCGTTAAAAGTCAATGAATCAAGGACTTTGCAAGACTTTTAAAATAAAAAAGACGACTAAAATTTAGCCGCCTAAAATTATTAATGATTTTGAATTTCATTATCACTTGGGAAATTTTTCCCAGCAGATAATTCATTTACAATAAAATCAATTTGTGACTTTGTCAAAGCCCCCTTGAAAACGCCAAGAGCCTGGCCATTTTTTGTGAAAACTGAATGAGGAACGGTCTTTACACTATAAGCCGCAACTATATCATAGCCTGAAGTCGCCTTAAAAACTGGGAGCTTCCAGCCATTTGCGTCGAATAGCCTCTTGACCTCAGATAAATCTTGGTCCAATGAAACTGCAATCACGTCCACGTCTGCCCTCTTGTTTGCCTCAGCCAAGTCTGACATTTCGCTTACACAATATGAGCATGAGCTTTGGAAAAAATTATAAATTTGAATCTTGTCCTTTATAAGCCTGCCAAGACTGATATTATTTTCTGACCCGTCAATCATATCTACAGTAAACTTTGGCATGGTAGAACCGATTGCAAAGTTGCTGGCAAAATTGAATGAGCCTTCGCTAGGGCTAATTAAATCTCCAGCAAGGGATATATAATTTTTATCTTTGCTATCATTGCCGTCATTTATAATAGACTTTTGATCTTTGTTATCATCTACAAGTAGGTCAATATTTTCTCCTGACCCAGTTGCCAGTAAAATTGCCCCAGTAGCTTCGTCCCAATCAACACCAAGGCCAATTAAACTGCCCAATTGCCTGAGCTGCAAATAATTGTTTTCATTTATCAGAACAGTTTCAATTTGCTTAGCTTGACCATTTAAAAGTAAATTAATATTGCCCTTTTGCCCAGTGATCTTACCTCCCGTAAGTGGAGATAAATCTCCGGCAAGCTTACTATAAGGGCTGCCAGTCATCACAATTACATTACCAGTTGCCTCGTCCCAGTCAACATTAAACTGTGAACCAGTTCCGTTTAAAAGGGCTGCCATGTCCCTTAATTTAACATAATTTCTTTCATTTATAAGATAAGAACCGACCTTGACCTCTTGGCCGTTCAACAAAACCTTTTGAAAAGTCCTCTCGCCCGTCACATTTTCAGCAAAAATATTAGCCGAAAAAATAATTAAACAAGCGATTAGAATAATAAATCTCTTTTTCATAAAATCCTCCTACCATTATTATAGCATAGATAAAAAAACTTGCCAAGAAAAAAGCCCGATTAAAATCGAGCTAGTATCTAATCCTAAAAGTCTTGTGAGATTATCTCGCTATTTTTATGATAATTTCATATTCTATCGCTTAAATGCAAAATCTCCCATCAATAAACTATATTGTCTACTTTAGGGAGATTGTTAGTTTAACTACATTTGTCTAAAAATAGAAAATATCCTCAAATTTCTTTTCTAAAGCAATACAAAGTATCAAAGCTAACTTAGCGGTTGGGTTAAATTGACCGGTTTCTATTGAACTAATTGTATTTCTTGAAACGCCCACCTCGTCAGCTAACTGCTGTTGTGAATAGCCTTTCTCTTTTCTAACTTCCTTCAAATAATTTTTGAGAACTAGTTTATCATCCATGATTTATCACTACTTCAATGTTATAAGGTTAGCTGCAAATAAGGCAATCCCTATGATTGACATAAGCATGCCCATTAACAGCTGCTTTTTTTCTTTCAATTTTGCATATTTTACAAGTTCTTTAGTTGCTTCAATACTAAAATAAATACTTAGTATTCCATAATTATAGGAATTGAAGAAAAAGGCCTCAACTCCAAATAAAATGGCGGCAACAGCTAAACCAATTTGGCTAGAAACTTCGCCCGCTTTTTGTAAAATATCAACCATCATCTCATCGTTATGTTTATACTCCTCACGACTTCTTGCTAGAACTTCATCTCTGTTCATATTCATTCTCCTTTCTAATTTTTGCCAAGTTTACTTGGTATTTTTATTATAACATCTGCCAAGTAAACTTGTCAATAGTTTTGAATAAATATTTCAGCTTTTATATGATTTTCTTTAATACTTCCTTTGAACCCATCTTTATCCCTAATAAAATCGAGCTAATACCTAATCCTAAAAGTCTTATAAAAGTTTTTCCTTAAAACTATAAATTTCTTAAATAAATATTGTGGAGAGCCTTTGCATTTGCAAGGCTCTCCGTATTTTAGTATAATATGTTTACACAATTATAAATTTTTTTACACTTGAAGAATAACAAAGAACCTATATAGTTTTTAGCAAAAAGGAGTGATTTATCTTGCATCTACTTAATCATTTTAAAAACGATTCCAAAAGAAGCCTAAAGGATTGCTTAAGACTAATAATGTTTATATTTATTAATCATTATACTCTGTTCCTCTCCGTTTTTTGGTATGAACTTAATTTTAACCCTTATAATAAAGAAATATCCTGGTATTATGATGGTATGGAGGGCATTTGTAATTGGATCTTTTACTTCCAATTTTTAATTTATTTTCCAGGTTTTTTTGATCTCATAATTTTAAACCTTCTCTTCTATAAGACCTATATTCCAAACGGATATTTCGTCATTCATTGCATTATCTTGTTTTTTTCTCATTATTTATATTTCACAAAAGGTCTCGGCTGGCCCAATGATATTCAAATATATTTATTCACCGCCTATTTGTTTGAGTTCCTTATTTTCACTTATTTTAAAAACAAATCTTATCGACAAAAATTACAAATACAATTTGATAATGAATCACAAGCAAATCCTTGCTCATAATCAGAAGATTTTTGTTTTCAAAGAAAAAAGCCCGATTAAAATCGAGCTAGTATCTAATCCTAAAAGTCTTATGGAATTTTTTCCTTAAAACTATAAATGTTAAGAGGGTTAGAATAAAAATTACCCCAACTGGATAAATAACCTTGGCCATATTCATTGAAGACATAAAGGATATACCAATTATTGTCATCATAATACCTTGAATTGCCTTGTAAACAGGGCTTTTATTTGACAGATCCGAGCTATATGGGCAGAGTACATAATAAATAATTATCTCCATAAGCTCCCTAGTTAACAGAATCATCGCATAGACTCCGAGTGTTAGGGGGATTTGTTTGAAATCAAAATCAACCTTATTTACCAGTCCGATCAAGCCAACAAAGACTATGGCCAGCAAGAAATTTGGTAAAACCATCTTGGCAATATATCTTAACCGTCTTGAGATGGATTTTTTTATGGCCTCGCTATCATAAAGATTGTGGTACATAAGCGGCATGTCAATGTTTCTAAAACACATCTGCAAATAGGTCCCTGCCATTGCAGAAGACAGGACCATTACAATGCCAAAAGTTTGCAGGCCCGCAAAGCCCTTGTTGCCAGCAGATATACCCAGTTTAAAGAGTACAATATAAAGCAGGGCTGTAAAAATCATTCCATTGGTCTTGGAGAAAAACTGTTTCTTTAAAATATCTTTAAATCTTGTCTCAAAGGCCTTTTCAATGTAAGCTTGTGAAGGCAAGTCCTCATTTTCCTCTAAAAATTTAATATTATCCTCTGGACTTATGCCAGCGAGCTCTCTGTAGTCTTCACTCATACTATTGGTGATTACAAAGCCAACCGAAAAAATATTGGACGAGCCTATCAGGGTTTTTATTTGGTTGTAGGATTTAAATTTGTAAAAGTAAATTATCCCTACAAGTGAAATTATTAAAGATGCAAGAGACAAAATGTAATAAAAATTATTGGTCAGCTTAATTTCCAGTTTAAAATATACCAGCAAGAAGGCTATAACATAAAGTCCAAGCTTATAAATCGTCCTTATCAGCTTTTTTATCAATTTATCGTGCTTTAAAAGATAGGATATATTTATTAGATTTGAAATATAAGAGCAGGCCGTCATAAATATAAAAATGCTAATGGCGACCAGGTAATTTTTAAAAATCAAATAAGAGATTATAAGGTGGACCAGGTTTTCCATTATGATGCCTTCCCTAATCTTTTGCCGATAAAAAATCCTTGGATCTACCCCCATTATTCCCATAAACATATAGGCGTTTTTCGCGTCAGACAAAAAGGATGGATTGGCAAAAGCCTGGGTCAGACAAAAGATTATCAGATAAACAAGGACCCTCAGGTCATACATAAAGCTTATGTCGTCAACTCCTAAGAATTTATTTATCCCAACTACGATTACATAATAAGGCATTATCATCCTTAAAAATAAGGAAAAGGCAAAATGAATTAACGCTCCCAGGAAACTTAGCTTTGACTTTAAATTTTCCTTGGCAATTAACTTCTTAAAGCCTAGATGCTTGAGGCCAGGAATCCTAGAAAGTATATACAAAAAAGCATTGAAATTTATAATGGACATTAATTTTGAAAATTTTATAGCCATTAGATCACTTCCATTAAGTACTTTTCAAATTCAATCGGCGAATTGAAATCATTCCTGCACTTGTTTAGTATACCGTCTTTTAAAATCGCAACTTCGTCGCTAACATCAGTAGCCAGCTGGACTATATGAGTTGACATTATAATAATATGGTCGCTCTTCATAGCTATCATCATCTCTTTTATATCGTGGCTAACGATGATATCAAGAGAGCTAAGCGGTTCGTCAAGTAAGATAATAAGCGGCTTTTTGATAAAGGCACACATCATTTGGATCTTGTTTTTCATACCAAAAGAATATTCTTTGATTAATCTGTGTTTGTCCGCCTGATCAAAGTTAAAACGCCCAAACAATTCGTCTATATCAAAATCTTTTACCTTATTAAAATCCACAAAAGCCCTGATAAATTCATAGCCAGTTAAAAATTCTGGCAAGACTGGAGCGGCCGAAACCAGGTATACATCGTCATGAGAAATCGGACGAAGACTTCCACTGGCATCCACCAAAATTTCCCCACCATCAATTTTTTCTTGAAAACTAATGCAGTTAAAGAGAGTTGTCTTGCCCGTCCCGTTCCTGCCGATTACACTGTATATAAAGCCCTTGTCAAAAGTGTAATCAATATCTTTAAGTACTTCCTTATCTCCAAAGGATTTTTTTAAATTTTTAACGATTAATTTCATAGATCCTCCTCATTTTTTGGACACCTTTTTATATGGCAGGCGTCACATAGCATTTGATTGCTGCAACCGTCCTCGTAAAACATATAGTCAACAAGGCCAAGGTTTATGGCGAATTGAATAAGCTGACGATTATTGCTTACACCAATTTTTTCATAAATTTTTGCCATATATTTTTTAATAGTATGCTTGGAATAACCAAGGTCCTCGGCTATTTTCTCCAAGCTCTCTCCGCGTATATATCTGATAATAATTTTGTATTCGGCCTTGTTAATCTTAACCAAAGGCTCATTCCTATCATCAGACACTTCCTCCAAAGTGTTCTTAATTCCAGCAAATAAATTGCCCTTGAGCTTTGAAAGCCAGAGGTATTTTGTGGTCTTGTAATACTTGCAAAGCAGATTTAATCTGGGTTCATAATCCAGGCTTATTACTAGTAAATTCTTCTTGTCCTTGTAAGAAGCAAAGAATTTCTTTATCTCATCCTCAGTAATCAGGTCTCTTGAGTACAAAAATATATCAAAGTCTTCTGGAATATCAGCCTCATAGCCTTTGGCCTCAGACAAAATATAATCGTAAAATAAATCTATCAGCCTATCGGTCTTTGCAATAATATTTATATTTCCGTAAAGCTTTTTCTTTTTCAAAATACCACTCCTAAGTTCGAACTAATCGCTTTCTATATATAGAGTATATAATAAAACAATAAAAAAACATACCCTTTTGGGTACATTTTAAAAATTTAAATCATATTTAAATGTAACTTAAATATAAAAATATAAGTTGCGGAAACTAAGCTCAATCTAATCACCGCTTCTTATATTTAGTTGCCCTACCATCTCCTATCTGTTGGATTAATCCTTTATCTTTTAATTCTTTGAGTGCTCTTTCAATTGTTCTTTGCGAAATATCTGGACATAAAATTACTATATCTGATTTTGATAGGGGCTCTAAAGAGTTTTCAAAGACCTTCATAACCCTTTCTGCAGATGTCAATGTTCTTTCTCCAATAAGCTTAAATCTTTGATCGCACTCGCTATAGGCCTTATAAATAACCAAAAGCATATATCTAATAAAAGGGATTTCATCATTTGTTCCCTCATGCCAACCCTTACTCGAAGCCTGTAATTCATCATAATAGATATCCTTACTTTCCTCGATAATCATTTCCAAGGATATATATTTGCCTACAAAAAATCCATGTTGATATAAAAGCAATAATGTAAGAAGTCTGGACATTCTTCCATTGCCATCTGAGAATGGATGAATACATAGGAAGTCATGGATTACAGTTGGAATTAACAATAAAGGAGGTACTTGCATTTCAACCGCCTCATTATACGCTTCAATCATTGCATCTATATATTTCTCTGTTTCAAAAGCAGACACAGGTTGAAATCTAACTTTTTTCTCACCAAAGGCATTTGTCTCAACTATGCTGTTATCCATAGTCTTAAATTTCCCCTTGTGGCTTTCTCCGGAATAAGAATAGAGCTTATTGTGCAAGGTTAAAATATTGTTTCTTGTAAAATCTATATTTTCATAATTATCATGAATTAGATCTAAAACTTGTCTATAGCCATATATTTCTTCTTCATTCCTATTTCTTGGCTGACTTTTTTTGTTCATCAGCTCTTCAAGCCTTGTGTCATTGGTAGAAATACCTTCTATGGCATTAGAAGACTTAGTGGATTGAATCTTTGCGACTTCAACCATTTTTTCTAGGATATCAGAAAAATTAACTACATATAATTCTTGCTTACCTTTAAATTCATATATACCTGCTATCAGCTGATAGATGTTCGTAGATAAATTTAAATCCATTAACTTTTTATAAGAAAATTCCCTCATGTATTCCTCCTTTCTCGCCATTATACCATAAATGGCGTAGATAATTCAAGACTGGCGAGATTAATCTCGCCATTTTTAAATATTTGGCGTAGATAAAATAAAAATGGCGAGATAATTTTTCTATTATTTTTACCGGAACAATAGCAAGGCTATCGGAATAATGTTTTGCCATTTGCGGAACAATAGATTTGATTTTTATTTGAAAATAAAAAATCCCGCCAATTCAGGCGAGATTTCTAATGAATTATGACTATTTGACTGGTGTCAGCCTACATATTTTTTAAATCTTTGGTTAAAACATTTCTGAGTAAGAAAATTAAAACGATTGTGATGGCTAGTTCAACAGCTAAAAATGTCCCATTGTAACCGGCTGAGTATGCCCAAACATTTTGTCCTTCTGGTGCATAAGAGCCAAAGAAAATTACCCCTGTTAGAGTGTGGCAAATAAATCTTGCAAAAACTCCCAAAACTGTCCCATAAACTACAGGCATAACATCGTTTTCTTCAAAAAATTTCTTGGAAAATAATCCTGCTAGACCTAAGAATCCAAAGGCTGCTGGGTAGTCTAGGATAGCTTGAACTGGATGATAAATGCTTCCGCCAATGGCCATATCCAAAAGCCCGTAAGCAATACCCACGATAATTCCCTTGCCTGCTCCATGACGTATAGCAAAGAAAATTAAAGGAATCATTTGTCCAGCTGTAACGCTGCCGCCTTGTGGCATTGAAAATAACTTAATCCTGCCAAGTACAAAGGCAAGTGCCAAGCACAAACCTGCTTCAACTAGTGTTCTTGTGTTCCAACTTCTATTCATAAAAAAATACCTCCTTCACACATGCTTAAGAGGTACAATAAAAATACAACTTCCCTCCGCCAGCATTACCTGGATCAGGTTTAGGGTTTAATCTCAGCCCAATCGGGCACCCCTAGTGCAAATATATAATACAACACAGGGCTCTTTTTGTCAAATTTTTTCACAAAAAAATTGTGATGTTTCCACCACAATTTTTCTTTTTGAAGAAAAATTAATTTGCTTCAATAAATTTTATAATCATATCAAGTGCTTTTGCAAGTTCTGCTCTTGTGATTTCACGGTTTTCGATTGGTTCATCACTTTCGCTGATCAAGCCTTGTGATAGGATTTTAATTACTGCTTCCTTGCTCCAGTCTTGCAAGTTTTGGTATTTACTTGTATCAATTATCTTTATAAATGGCAGGTTGATATTGTATTCTGTGAACATTCTTTCAACCATTACTGCAAATTCTTGGGCTGTAACTTTTTGTCCTGGTTTGAAGCTTCCGTCTTCAAATCCTTTGATTATATTTTTACTTGCTGCCCATTTTACTGAATTGTTGTACCAGTCATTGGCTTTTACGTCTGTAAATTCTAATGTGCTATCAATATTTTGGTCTGTTGATATTCTCATGAACACTTCTGTTACCATAGCCCTTGTAATAGTCGTTTCGGGTTCAAACTTGTCTTCACCTGTGCCCTTTAGGACTCCACGTGCAACCATGTTGTTAATTGCATTTCCACTTTCACCTGCTGGAATATCTGTTAAAGTTACAGGAAGGCTTGGAGCCATTACTGAAATTGGCTTTACAGTTTCTTGTATAGCATTTTCTTGTTTTTCTTCTTGCTTTGCTTTTACTTCTTCTTTCTTTTCTTCCTTAACTTCTTCTTTTCTTTCAACAGGCTTTTCATCTCTTCTACTATAATCCCTTAGATAATCTGGGCTAGGTTCAAAACGATGACCTGGATTGTATTCTGGCTCTGGTGTAGGCTGTGGAGTTGGTTCAACAGGCTTTTCAGGCTCTTCAGGTTGGTCAGGTTGTTCTGGTTGATCAATCAAAACTAATTTTTCAATAGCCTTGTTGATCTTATCAATATGACCTTCAACATAGTAAGGAATGGTTTCATCCTTAGCTAATTCTGCTTTTCCGCCTTGAACAGCTTCTTTTAAACCTGCAAGTGATTCATTAGTATATTTGCCACTTGCAATTAAAGCTTCTGCTTTTTCGATAAGTTCTTTCAAGTCATTTCTTAAATGATTCCTATCATTCTTTGTTACTCTGAAAATATTTTCAGAATTTTCATTGCCCTTTGATTTCAAAATTTGATAGGAGTCTTCAAGGACTATTACTTCGATTAATTCAGGTTCAAAATCCCAATTAAATTGATCATTCTTTGAAATTGTTAGAGCATAAACTCTGCCTTCTTGTGTGCCTTCAAGTTCAAGATTTACATTACCTTCTTCATCTGATGTGAAGTTCTTAAATGAACTTAATGGATTGATAATATTAGCTGTAATTTCAACGCCAGCAACTGGCTTGCCAGTTTCCTTATCAACAGTCTTGATAGGAACATTTACTGTTGTTGTAGGTTCTGTGACCTTGCTGTGACCTTCTATCACTAAGCCATCTTTGTATTCTGTAGCTGCTTTTCCATTAACAGTTTTAATCTTTCCGTCCACGTCTGTTAGAACTTCAATAGTATCAGGGTTAAAAGTGTATCCCCTTGATCCAACTGTAATGCTATATTTTACATTTGCTTTTAATTCTTTTAAAACAACTTCGCCATTGGAGTCTGTTTTTGGTTGACTACTTATAGTTGGAATATTTAATCCATCCCAAAGATTAACTCTTAGTTGAATTCCTTCTTTAAATTCATCGTCAACTTTAACCTTAATTGTAAGCTCATCAAGAGTTTCTACTGTTGGTTCTTCTGGTTCTGATGGCTCAGAGGATTCTTTATCTTTAAGCTTAAGAGTACCAAGATTATCCATTGAAGGTTCTTCATCTGTAGTTTCAAGGAAGTGAGGCAATACCATTCCACTTTCTTCAACAACTTTCATGAATTTTGTTAAAACTTCATACTTATCGTTATCTTTAAGTCTTAGAGTATAAGTCTTACCAACTTCATATTTTGTAATAGCAGCTTGACTATTGGCTACACTAACTGTATCTACAATATTATCTCCATCCATAAACTCTAAAGTTAGGCCTTCAAGTATTGGCATATTATCTTTCATTACCATTACTTGTAATGGATCTTTAGGTTGTTCTGGTTCTACTTCTTTATCTTTAATTTTTACAACAATACCATTATCATCTGTTGCTTCTTCGTCTTCACTTTCTAAGAAATGAGCGCCAACCATTCCATCTGCTTCTACAACTTTCATAAATCCAGTAACAAGTTCATATTTATCGTTATCTTTTAGCTTAACAGTATAAGTCTTGCCAACTTCATATTTTGTGACAGCTCCCATACCTTGGTTAGGTTCAACTGTTTCTACAAGATTATCACCATCAAAAATTTCTAAAGTTAGACTTTCAGTAAATACATCATTACCCTTTTTCACAATAATTGTTAGTGGTTCTTTAGTTTCCTCTTTGACACTAATGATAATCTTAACATTGCCACTGATTGTTGCTGGCTGACCATAATCACCAAAAGTGTACTCGTAATTCTCTATATAAACGGGATATGAAAATTCATAATTATCATTAGACAATTTCACTGCAATTTTATCATCTTTGAATTCCACATTTGGATTGGAGATCTCTTCAGCAGAAATTACAGCATAATTATCCCAATCCCTTATAGGATTATCAAATATAAATTTTCCATCTATAACTTCTTCAGGGTTAGCTTCTAATTCTATTTGCAATTCATCAAAATTAAAAATTCTTACTTTATCTTCGCCATACTTTGCATCAACAGCTCCTCTTATAGCAAATTTCTTTAGCCATTCAAAATCACCTAAATTAATTTTTGGTAAATATAATGTATTAATACCAGATAATTCTTTTACAACACTCATATAATCTGATTTTAAATCTTCACATTTATCAATATATAGTCTATGGAGATTTGACAAGTTTTTTAATGGTGATATATCCTTTACCTTTGTTCCTCTTAAGTGCAAAGCTTCTAACTTTCTTAGATTAGGTAAGGCTGAAATATCTTCAATTGGATTTCCTAGTAGATATAGGGTAACCAGCTCATTTAAGTGAGAAAGGCTGGAAATATCTGAAATATTATTGTTATCAAGATCTAGCCTATCACTAATATTTATATCATTTATTGCAATTATGTCGTTAATATCATTCTCTTGTAGAGATAATGTTTCTAAATCCAGGTCCTTAAATGAATTTAAATTTTTTAATTCAACAGAGTTTATCCTTATATCTTTTATATTTTTTAAAGATTTTAAAGGACTAAAAAGTGTTTCCGCAAATTGTTTTTGAACATTTTCAGTTTTTCCATTAATATCTTGATTTTGATAATAAAATACCTTCAAATTTTTACAGTTCTTAATAAAAGAAAAATCCAAAACCTCTCTTTTTAGACTCTTATCATTTTGTGTAACTTTAAATTCTTCTAGATTATCTGCAAATTCAAGTGGTGCCATCAACTCATCATTTACATCTTTGTCCAAGATACTGAAAACTTTTAAATATTTCATATCTTCAGCTTTTATTACATCACCTTTGATCAAAGGTCCTTTTAATTTCGCTAAAGCATTTCCTTCATCCGTTAAATTTTTATATGATTTATCATATCTGCTATACTGATTAAAAATTTCTTTATATACTTTAGCAACATCCCCTTCTGCAACAATGTTGACAGAATTCTCTCCTTCTGCATTAATGACATTCAATGGCAGTATTGTTATTACCATGAGTATCGATAATACAAGTGATATTGATTTTCTCATAAAAACCTCCTTAAAATAATTGTTAGTTTGCCTAACATAAAAATTTTAACATAATAAATTATATAAAATCCAATTGAAAATATCTATATTATTCCTTTTATTATTAATTCTATCTATAATGATATTCTGTAAACTTTTTTTAATCGTATTAATTGAATCTTAATGCTATAATATTTTTTGTGCGCACTGTAATAAAGCATTGCCCACTTTATTTAAAAGGAGGAAAGAAATGAACAGAAAAATTCTAGCAATTTTCTTATGCTTATCTATGCTTGCTGCGTTTTTTGTTGGATGCAAAAAGCAAGACTCAGCCACAACTGATGTTAAGCCAAACGATCAAGCTGAAAAAAGCGAAGACAAGAATGAAGACAAGAATGAAGAATCCAAGGATTCTAAGGAAGCAGAAGGTGAATTGGTTTATAGAACCACTGGCATGAGACTAAGTACTTTAAACCCACATATCTCTTCAACTTCTCCAGAAGGTGTTGCTCTTGAGTACATCTTAGGTAACTTGCTAACAATAACTTACAGCAAGGATAAAGATAGCTTTGATTTCACACCAAATTTAGCAGCTGAGCTCCCAACAATGAGCGAAGACGGTAAAACATGGACTTGGAAAATCAGAGAAGATTTAAAATGGCCAGATGGTACAAAGATTACTTCTAACGATTTTGTATATTCATGGAAGATGTTGCTTGATCCTAAGCTAAAAAACCGTGTTGCTCCAGAAGCATTTTTTACTGGTGATGTTTCAGTTTTAAATGCAAGAAAATACTGGATTGGTTATGCTGAAGACAATGAAAAATTACTTGCTCAAAAAGAAGAAGAAAAAGCCCTTGCAGCACTAAATGAAGAAATCGAAAAAATGGAAGATGGCGAAGAAAAAAATAAAAAATTAGAAGAATACCAAAATAGAATGGGCGCTCTTCAAGCCAATTACATCGATGTTAGTGATGAAGACTTAGCAGAAGGTGGAGCAGATTGGGATGAGGTTGGTATCAAGGCTATTGATGATTATACAATCGAAATGACTTTGGATTATCCAATTCCTGCTTCCAACTATTGGACAAAATTTGCTTCAGGTGGAGCTACATCTCTAGTTAGAAAAGATTTATACGAAGCTGGTATGAATGAAACTCGTACTGAAACAGATTATGGTACTGCCCTTGAAAAAATAGATTTCTGTGGTCCATACGTTATGACAAAGTGGGACAGAAATTTAATGAGAGAATATGTAAAGAACGAAAACTCACCATTAAAAGACCTCTTTACACCACAAAGAATTACAGAAAGAGTTGTTGAAGACGACAACACTGCTATGCAACTTTTTGAAAATGGTGAAATTGATGTTGTCGGCATTAGCGGACCTAACCTAGATAAGTACAGCGAAGACCCACGTCTTGTCTTTACAAAATCGGATGCTGTTGTACAAATGTTTATGAACATGACAACTGAAGACCCTGAAAAAGCTTTCTTAACAGATTTAAATTATAGAAAAGCTATGTACTACGGGATGGATAGAGAAACAATTGCTAAGGATATTATTAAAACTGCAATTCCACAAGCAGGTGCTGTCGCAAGCACAAGAACTGTAGATCTTGAAAAAGGAATCACATTCAGGGATACTCCTCAAGGAAAAGCTAACTATCCTGAAAACAATGGCTATGATCCTGAAAAAGCAAAAGAATATTTTGAAAAAGCCTATGAAAAATTTGGCAAAAAGATGGTTGTTGAGCTTATGTATTTTGAATCAAGCGAACAGCTTAAGAGTGTTGCTGAATTCTTAAAGGCTGAATATGAAAAATTATTTGGAGATGATAAAATCGAAGTTCAACTCAGAGCTGTACCTCCAAATAGTGTTTTCCAAAAATTCATGCAAAAAGACTATGACATGGGCTTTGGCGCATGGTCAGGCGGAATCTTTAATCCATGGCAAGGAATGGACACTTACACATCATACTTCGGATCAAAGATTGACCAATTCTATTCAGATGAGTTTGACGAATTATTCGAACGCACAAACAAAGGCGACTTAATTTTTAAAGGCGAAGAAAAAATTGATGCCCTTGCACAAATGGAAAAATTGTTATTAGACAATGTACCATTTGCGCCTATGTATCAATCAGAGAGTGCAAGAATGTACTCAGATAGAGTTCACTTAATCACAAAAGAATGGAAAATCGGTGTAGGTTATGCCCCACTTCAAGCAGACCTAGATCCACTTGTAAGCGAAAAATAAATTTATATTTAATCAATATACAAAAATGCAGGAGCATGTGCCCCTGCATTTTTTGTGTTTATTTTTCTTTTGGAGGAGCAACAGCTGGACCAGTTCTTAAGGTTTCCATAGCTGCGTCTCTTTCTTTTTGTCTTCTGACGGAGTGCAAGATAAGTGTTATTGTAACAACTGCGTATGATACGAATGTTCTTAGATATTCACCGATCATTGCAGATCCTGTGATATTTGCCCCTGCAGTAGGCATTACTATAAACATTAGGTGGAAGAGGATTGTACCTGTTAAGGCGTTTGTAATTGTTGCCTTGGATACACTTGCACCACCGATTAATAGAGCTGCTGCTGAATATAGGGCAACTTGGTCAGCACCGTTGTAGGTGTTTAAGTTACCGATATTTTGTAGGTAGATGATTTGTCCAAAAGCTGCCATAACTGTCGACATAACGACTGCTTTCTTTCTGGTTTTATCTACGTTAATACCTGCGTCTTCTGCTACTTTCATGTCTTGGCCAACGGCTTTCATGTCTTGGCCTAGTTTAGTTTTTCTAAACCAAACTATAAATAGACATGCTAGTGCAATTATTATGAGTGTTAGGATTGGAATTTGTATGCCCATTATAGAAATGTCTGTACCCAAAATCCTATCGAAGAAATAGTCTGTTCCCTTTTGACAGGTCAGGTCTATCGCGTTTCTAACCCCATATCCACGAGATATTATAATGTTCGGATCTTTAAAAGGTATAATTCCACCAAATATATATAGAACTATAAATTGGTAAACACCTGTCATAAAGAAACCGAGCATCATAGATGTAATCATTTCTCTATCTTTTGCTTTATTTAATACTGACCCTGCAAACATTCCGAGTAACCAGGCGATTGGTGTGGAGATTACAGCAGCAAGTAAGATTGCTGGTAGTCCTGTCATGCCCCAGTCTTGGATAAAGATGATTGCAATTTGTCCTGCCATGGCTCCCAGGGTCATACCGAAGTTAATACCGAGTCCAGCCATAATAGGTAGGAGTAGTGATAATACTAGAAATGCGTTTCTGGCAAATCTAGTCAGTACTTGTCCGACCAAAAACTGTGCGGTAAAGCCACTGAAATAGATGGCGATGGCACAGATTATTATAAACATAACAGGGACTGTAAAGTCATTGATAAGGCTAAATTTTTTCTTTTCTTTCATTATTTAACCTCCTTCCTGGTCAGAGCGTATACAATAAGTCCGTTTGATATGATAAGTCTGAGAACTTCTGATATATCAACTTTAATGGCTTGGTTAATAACAATTGGTGTCATAGTTAAAATTGCTTGGAACAAAAGTGTACCGATAATTACGTTTTTAACATTTGCCTTGTTAATGGATGCACCACCAAGTAATATTGCAGCTACACTTGGGAAAGCGAAAAATTGTGGTGCATTGTAAAGTTGGACAAAGCCGTAAGCTTGCTGATAAATAACCATTCCTGCTGCGCCCAATGCACAAGATAGGATAACAGAAATTGTTCTGTGCTTATTAACATCAATGCCTGCTGCTTTTGCGTATCTTGGGTTTGACCCAACAGCTGTAATTGCTGATCCTTTTTTGGTTTTAAAGTAAAGGTATACAAGATAAGCAAATAAGGCAAAGACTATAAACATACCGATAGGTACAAGGGTTTTGGTTCCTAGCTCTGCATCTGATGTAACTTGAAAGCCTAAGATTTTTGAAATAGCTTTATCCCAGTAATTTTGTAGGGATATTGTTGTCCTTAGTCCCTTTCCTTCATAACCCATAACCATTTCAGAGTTAGTGAAAGGAAGTATTACCCACATTATATTCATAAATGCAATGAAAGAAAAACCTACATAGGTTGCAACAATCATTTCGTCGCCTTTTACTCTGTTTAATATAAGACTATATAGGAAACCAAATATAGCACCAAATATCATGCCAACAAACAGGGCAAATACAACTCCTGCAAATCCTTGCAATTCAAGTTGTATGGATATTGTAGCTCCCAGCATTCCTCCTATAAGACCAACCGGTAAACCAAAGTTTAGTCCGCAGCCTGATTGAATCATAGGGATCATTGCCAGAACAAATACGGCATTCATACCAAACCTATTAATAACATTTATAAATGCATCTGTAAGATTTACTCCTATAAAGCCTCCAATCACAAATAGTGCCAATATAAATAGCAGAATTATTAATCTTGGAAGGCCAAATTCTTTAATAAAATTACGCATCAATAACCTCCTTCGGATTTGTTCCCGCCATCATAAGTCCAAAATATTCTACTGGGTCGTTTGGTTTTAATTCACCAAAGACCTTGCCTTCAAATATTACTAGGATCCTATCTGCTATACTCCTGAGCTCTTCAAGTTCACTACTTACAATGCAAATTGTAGTTCCGTAGTCTTCGTTGTAACCGCGCAGGGCATCCAAAACTAATTTCTTGGCCCCAACGTCAATACCCCTGGTCGGTTCACTGACGAACAAAAATTCTGGTTCAACTGCAAAGGCCTTGGCCAAGCAAACTTTTTGTTGGTTACCACCACTTAGGTTTCTAGCCTTTTCGTGTGGGCCTTGGGTCCTGATTTCTAGATTTTCAATGTATTGGTTAGCAACATCTTTTAGTGCCTTGTCATCTCTAAATACAACTGGACCAATTTTTTTGGTGAACTTATCGTGGACTTGCATGGCGTCAAAGCCAATATTCCAATCGATGCCTTCATCCAAAAGAAGTCCCATTCCACGCCTATCTTCACTTACAAAAGCAATATGCTTTTTGAGGGTTGCCCGAGTATCTTTTAAATCCAGTGGTTCGCCATTATAAACTACTTCACCACCTGATGGATACAAGCCCATAATGCCATTTGGAATACCCAGCTTGCCTTGGCCAGCCAGACCACAGAATCCTAGGATTTCTCCTTTTTTAACTTCAAAGCTAACATTACGAACGGTTTCACCAGGCATATCTACATAAAGATTTTTAACAGTCATAACCGCATTGTCTTTAATATCCCGGTAAGTCCTTTGTTCCTTCTTGCTAGACATATCACGACCAACCATCCAACTGGCAATGTCTACGATATTTAAATCTTTGTTAGGTGTATCCTTTACGATTTCGCCGTCACGGAGTACGACGATCTTATCACATACATCTACAACTTCGCGAAGCCTGTGGGAGATAAATATAATAGCAATACCCCTGGCAGCCAATTTTTTCATAGCCTTTATAAGTATATCTGCTTCGCTTTCTGTTAGAACTGCAGTTGGTTCGTCCATTATAATCAGCTTAACATTGTCCTTGGAAAGCTCTCTGGCAATTTCTATAAATTGCTTGTGGCCGACAGGCATATCCATAACCTTGGATTCTACTGGAATTTCAAGTCCAAGCATATCGATGGCCTTTTTGGCACTTTCGTTCATAGAATCACGTTTCAAAGTTTCCAACTTCTTACCAAACATTTTACTAAAAAAGTTTGGCTTTGTAATTTCACGGTTTAAAAGAATGTTTTCTGTGGCTGTAAAACCTGGAATAAGTGAAAATTCTTGGTGAACCATACCTAGACCTGCCTTTAGAGCATCGTATGGATCTTTGAAGTTTACAACCTCTTCATCTATTAAAACTTCTCCCTCGTAGCCACCGGTTTCATGGATAAAGCTCATACCAAATAGAATATTCATCATGGTTGACTTACCAGCACCATTTTCGCCTACAAGGCCGAGGATTTCACCTTCATTTAATGTGAAGTTAACATCTTTTAAAACGTGATTACCTGAGAAACTTTTTCCAACATGTCTAAATTCTAAAACCTGTTTCATATAATCACCTTAAATATAGTAAAGGCTGACCCAGCACTTTATTTGTGAGGTCAGCCTTGGGTCCAAATTAATTACTTGTTTTTAGAAGCCTACTAATTATTTGTTTTTCTTTGCTTCATATTCGTCTAGTAGCTTATATACATCTGGAACTTCAACATCGGTCATTCCTAGATAGCCTTTGCCAAGTACGTATGTGTCTTGAAGTGTTAGATAGTGGTTTTTCTTTTCTTCACGAGAAACTCTATCAACATAAGTTGTAACACCCCATACTGCTCCTGGTGTGAATTCTTCTAGAACTTTTTTGAAGTCTTCTGGTTTCTTGTAGTCAGCTGTTCCTTCAACAGTTCTCTTACCAATTTCAGCTAAAGCTTGTGTTGTTGAGAAGCCAAATGAGAATGCCCATAGACCCATGCGGCCTTCAGCCCCCATTTCTACTGCTTTTTCTTCAACTCTCTTTAGGATTTCTGGCCAGTCACCTGCAGCGTCTTTAACATCAACTGAAAGAGCTCCTGTGTATCCAAGGATAGGTGATGGTAAGTCTTGTTCTACAAAGTATGCGCCGAGTTCAGCAACTCTTAATAGCATTGGTTCTGTGTGAGAGTCGTTTGTAGCAAAGAAAGCTGTTTCTTTACCATATTGTTTAACCCATGCTGGCATTTGTTCAAGGATAAAGTTTTGTGCTCCTGGAATACCAATATCACTCATTGGGTCTGGTGCAGTTTCCATAATAAATTCCATACCAATCTTATCACATGTAGCTTCCATAATATCTTTACGTAAACTTAAAAGTTCAATTGACATGTGTCTTGGGAATGTAACGTGAACAAATTTCTTTGCGCCCATCTTTTGAGCAGCAAGTGGAATCAAGTATCCCCTGTTAATTTGGTCAGGGTCAACTACTAGGTCAGCAATACCTTCGATTAAGTTAGGGTCTTCTTGGGAGTTAGCTACAAAGCAAAGGATATCAGGTCTTTTTTCCTTAATTTGCTTAAATGCAGCTGCTGTTCCTGGAGGGCCTTGGTTAACTACAACGACCTTCATCTTTGGATCGTCAGCGAAAGAAACGATTTGTTGAATTGTTGTTTCTTGTTCAGCCATATAGTTATCTGGGTAGTTTTTAAGTGTTATAAATCCGCCATCTTTTGAATCACCATATTTGGTTAGCATAGATTCAGCACCCCTTTGTTCGTCTTCTGATTGAGAGACTGTACCGGTGCAGATTCCGATGTGGAATGGTGCTTCTTCACCGTCTGTTTTTGCGGTATTTTCTGTGTTAGCATCGCCAGCTGGCTTTTTGCCACAAGCTGCTAATGAAAATACCATAGCCATAGCTAATAAAATTGCTAATAACTTTTTCATAATATCCTCCTAGTGTTTTATTTATTATAAGTTGTCAAATTGATGGCAACAAATAAACTCCATATTTTTGTGCCTGTAATCTTTAAGTACGCAAGATGAAAAATCATCTGTTTTTAAAATCCCATCGGAACCACCTGCTAAAAATAATCTTTAATTAAAGCTAGACCACTTATATATTTTATATTTTTATAAAGCCTTGATCAGGTTCACTCTAACAACAATATTAGATTTCCTTTTATAAAAGTCTTGCTTTAATTAACTAAATACATTATAGCACATTGAAATAATTTTGTAAATACTTTTTCAAAAATATTTTATCTATAGCTTAATAAAATTATATCTATATCTAGCTAGATTTTAATAAAAGCAATTGTTATCTATATGAGAGCAAAGTTTTTGTAAAAGTCTCAAGCTTGTGATTGCAGGTCTTTGGCTTATCTTTATTTTAAAACTAGTAATATTATTTATACTTTAATATTCATATTCAAAATAATATAGTCTTTGTTAATATAAACCATAAAATATTTTAATTACTTTTGCCTTAATTTAAACAGCTTTTCTCAAAAAAATTATATTATCCCTGTCAAGAGTTTAAATGAAAGTAATTTTGCAATCTAAAAACCCCACTAAATATCTCTACTTAGTGGGGTTTTATTCGTAGCAACGGTCGTTTTTATTTGGTCTCATCTCCTAGCCTCCTTAATTTCTCTATTGTTAATTATAAACTTTCTTGTCATATTACCAGCTCCTTTCAGTTCTGATAAATCCATCGCTTACCTTCTTATTAAATTTTTAAAGTTCAAGTCTTTCCATTCCCTTTTCTCTTAATCTTTAACTCTTCTTTAAGTTTGTGTGCGTTAACCTTTTGGTTTGCGCTGCCACCATATTTTTAATCTTTCGGGAATTTATTGTTTTTTCTTTTAGTTGCTACGAACTATGTGATCAAGGTAGATTTTATATTTTTCTTTATATCTTTTAGATTCTATCTTTTGATTGTATCTTTTAGATTGGATAAGTTTTTTCTATAAAATCTTCTTCCTTGTGGTTATTATATACCCCCATATTTTTATTTTAAACACTACATTAAAGTATTTTTTAAATAAATTAATTATTTTATAAAGTTAAATCGTATTTTAAATTCTCCAATCCCAGTTGTTTCAATGTTTATGAGTTTTTAAATTTATTTTAAAAAATAAAAAATATTTTTAGAAATTTTTTTATTTTTGCCTTTTATTTTTAAAAATCAACTTAAAAGATCTTTTATTTTTAATTTTTCAGCCAATAAAAAACTGCCCATCCTTTAAGGACTAAGCAGTTTCTAATTTCCTACTTATATTTACATATTATAATAGGCTTTTTCAAGTCTGTTATTTTAAAATCTTCCTCAATTATATACAGGCTCCAGGCGTTCATTTCCTTTGACTCGTCATTTATTTCAGCCTTGTAGGCCTCCGGTGAAAATACATATAGCTTATAGCCATCAGCCTTAACCTCCTTGGCCTCTCTTACAATTTCCATGGTCGCATTTGATCCATTTCTAACTATGAAGTTATAGTCAAGGGTGTCCAGGGAATTTTCTGAATAAGTTTTCCACCTACCATCGAAGTATTCTACTTCAAAAGGTTCTAGGTGGCGGTCGTATAAGCCCTCGTACTCGACGTCAATAAAGCCTTGTAGTGGGAGTATATACCTTTGGTAACCAGAAAAATCTGAAAAGTTTGAGCTGGTGTCTGTAAAACTTGCAGAGGATATCCTAAAATCAAAATCTCTCTTTGAAAAATCGGCTCCCTCTGGCAAGATGTATAGTTGGGTAGTCTTGCCACCCGACCATTCTGTCACTTTAAAATCAGTCTTTTTAATTTCTCTCATATTAGTTTATTTTCTCCACGAATGTTTTGATAAACCAAATCGTTTGAGGTTGGTAAATAATATCTACAAGGAAAGCACCAACGATTGGTACAATCATCATAGCCTTTCTACTCATACCGTATTGTTCATTAACTGCTGTTAAGTTAACTATAGCTGTTGGAGTAGCTCCAAGTGCGTGTCCAAGTAAACCTGCACACATAACTGCTGCGTCGTAGTTTTTGCCAAGTATTCTGAATACTACAAAGTAAGCAAATAGTACCAAGAAAATTACTTGAACAAATAGGACTACAAACATCTTGCCTGCTACGCCAAATAGTTGCCATAACATCAAGGACATCATAGCCATGGATAGGTATAAACCTAAAGCTACATCGCCAATTCCATCAACTAAACCGAAGTCGAATTTATAGAATTTGAATTTTTCATTTAAGTTTCTCAAGATAACTGCAACGAACATAGCACCAACGTATGTTGGGAAGTCCATGTTAATAAGTTGTCCAAATTTCTTTGAAAGTACAGTTCCTAGAGCCATACAAAATAGGATAGCTGTTACGTTTTTAGTAACGTCAAGACTTGATAACTTTTGTCCAGTTGAGGCGTTGATGTTTGCGATACTTTCATCAATATCGCCAGCGTTTTCAGATTCGTCTGGTTTTAAATTGTTTTTAACAATCAGTCTACGAGCAGTAGGTCCACCAACCATAACTGCTATAATTAAACCAAAGGTTGCTGCTGCTGCACCAACTAGTGGGGCTGCTTCATAACCCATGCCAGCAAAGGTATTCCCATAGCTAAGGGCTGCTCCGTGTCCACCGATAAGTGGTATAGCACTAGTTAAAAGTGCATATGGAGCTTCAAGTCCAATTAGTTTACCAACTCCAATTCCAATTGTGTTTTGGAAAATGGAAACTACGCCTGCAACCAACCAATAAATGATTAATAAAATTCCGCCCTTCTTAAGGATAGCTAAACTTGCTCCAAGTCCAACTGTTGTAAAGAATGCAAGCATAAAAAAGCTTTGTAGGGTTGTGTCAAAGTTGAAGTAAAATGTACTAGTCAAGTGACCAATCATTGTTACAAACATAAATATGAATCCGCCAACAACAGGTGCTGGGATACAATATTTTTTTAGGAATTTGACCTTGTCCCTTACAAAATAGCCGAAAACCAATAGCAGAGCTGCCATAGCCGCTGTCATTGTCATGTCCGCATTAAAGTTTAAAATGCCGTCTATTCTTTCAATAGTCATATCTTTCCCTCCCTTTAATTTTACCAAGCCCAAGTGTATGGACCCAGTATTTTTATCTACAACTTTACTTTAACACATTTGCTTAAAAAAATCAACAAATTTTTAACAAATAAAAAGTTATTTTGTATATTTTTTTTAAGAATTTACCTTTAATTATCTTTACATAAAAAATCACAGGTAAAAATTTAATTTATATAAATCTACCTGTGAGAAATATTATCTGTCCAATTTTACTAGGGTTAAATGCAAAAATTATAAATCATTAACTATATAGTTTTCATAGAAGTATTCTGTGAACTTTCTGGCCCCACTGCCAGATAAATGCAAAACATCAAAATAATCTTTTCCTTCAAAATCAATTTCTTTAGAAACTTTTGTGAGATCGAGTAATTTTGATCCTATACTTTGTAGGTAGTCATCAAGTGGGCCTATATTTTTGTCATATAAATCCTCCAGGTATACAGGAGTTTTTAGAAAAACCACTTTTACTCCCTTTTTATTTCCATAATCATATATTTTCTTTAATACTTCATATTTTTCTTGTCTAAAATTATTGTCCCCAGCTTTTGAAACTGCAGTAGCCAAAATTTCATTGAGCTCAGGATCATCTTTGACTCCATTTTTATCATTTGTCAATTTTACAAATCCATTTAAATCGTCATGATAATCTTTCCACTTAGCAAAAATATCAGTCCTATCAAGCTCCTTCCATCTTGAATGGTATTTAATAAGCGGCATTAGGTGCTCTGCCCATTGATCTTTGGGTAGAGTTTGTTTTATCATCAGGAGTTTATTTACAGACATAGGAAAATAATCCGTATAAGAATGTGATATTCCCTCATCTACCTGATTAAATGTAAGGACATCCAAAACATCTATATAAATAAGCTTGGGACTGGATCTTTTTATGGCCTCCCTTATATAATAACTCGCCTCTATAGGTTGCTGCTGAGTAGCTAGCACATATGATGATAGACCCTTTTCGGCTAAAAACTCCGTGTCAAAAGAAGTATAGGCCTGAGAAGTTCCAAAAAATAGGACATCGTGCTTTTCTTTTTCATTAAAATATCCTACAATTTTATTCATCATATCCATGGGCTTGACATTGGCTTTCCTGATAAATATTAGATTCAGCCTTGCAAAAATCAGGCCAAGTATAAATAAAAAACCTATTACTTTTAAAATTCTTTTTCCTTTTTTCATCTCTTCACCTGCCTAGAATTGAAAATAAATGAATTGTATTTCACTATATCCAGGTCCATATACGCCAAAAATTACAGTTACTACTATTAAAGCAAGATATATTATCCACCTTATATACAAGGCCTGTTTTTCTATTATATCTACAAGTTTGATTTTATTATAAGTAAATATATCTACAAAGAGTAATACTGCCAGTGCACAAAGCAAAACTCCGGCATCTTTGAGATAGAGGGCTTTGTCAATATCGATTGTAGATCCCTGCCTCCTTAGAATTCCAAGAAGAAATTCCCCTGCTTGGCCAATATTATTGCTCCTAAATATAACAAAACTTATAATAGCTATAATAAAAGTAATCAGCCTTCTAAGGTTCCTGTAGATAAAATTATTTCTAAATTGTTTTGTAAAAGTTTTCAAACTGTCTTCTAAAATATTGAAAAAACCATGGATTAGTCCCCATAAAACAAAGGTCCAATTTGCTCCATGCCAAAGTCCACTTACCAAAAATACTACAAGAACATTAAAATGCTTCCTCAAAGATCCTCTCCTATTGCCACCCAAGGGTATATAAAGATAATCTTTAAACCAGGTTGAAAGGGAAATATGCCATCGTCTCCAAAATTCTGTAATGGATTTTGAAAGATATGGAGCCTGAAAATTATCCATCAAATCATAGCCTAAAATTTTTGCCGACCCCTTGGCGATAATTGAATAAGAGTAAAAATCGCAGTAAATTTGAAAGGAAAATAAAACTGCAGCCAATATTAAATAAATATAGGAATAGGCTTGGTATCCGCTATATATTTGGTTTACAAAAATTGCTGACCTATCTGCGATAACAAGTTTTAAGAAAAATCCCCATAGGATATATAGAAATCCCTTGGATAAATTCTCGTATCTTCTGTTTCCAAGGCTGTCGATTTGCCTCAAGAGATTTTTTGACCTCTCAATTGGACCAGCAACTAATTGTGGAAAAAAAGAGACAAAGAGGGCATAATTAACAAAATTTTTCTCGACCTCTATATCTCCCCTATAAATATCTATTATGTATCCAAGCGCCTGAAAAGTATAAAAAGAAATCCCTACAGGAAGCAACAAGTTAAGTGGGCCAATATCTAAATTTAAATTTAATAGGCCAAGAATTTTATTTAAAAAATTTACTGAAAATGTAAAATACTTAAAAATATAAAGTATAGAAAGATTTATAAAAAAACATAGACCAAGGAGAAATTTTTTTCTCTTGATTGAATTTTCTCTTGCCATAAATTTTCCAGTAAAAAAAGTCACCACCGTGCTAAAAAGCATTAAGAGTGAATATTTAAAATTCCAGCAAGAGTAAAAGAAATAGCTCGCAGCTAATAAAAATGGCCTTTTAAACTTGTCCGCCAACAAAAAATATACCAAGCATACAATTGTGAAAAAAACAATATATAAAATTGAATTAAACTGCATAAATAATCTCCTTAAATATTTTATAATTACGAAAATTTATTTTTCCAAATGTAAATCCTTAATTTAAGAATACATTATTATAAATCCTTTTAAAATGAATCATCTTATTAAAGAGGTACATTTAAATTCAGTTTCAATATACCATATACGTATAATAATATCAAGATAATTTGCAAAATAAAAATCCACAGGAAAGACTTATAAATTACATAAGTCTGCCTGTGGAAAATATTTTTATAATTATTCAGCAGCTAAGCTGTCGAAATATCCTTGGATTAAAATAATTGGTGTGCCCTTGTCTCCAGATCCACTTGTTAGATCGCAAAGGCTGCCGATTAAGTCCGTAAGCTTTCTTGGTGTTGTACCAAGTCTAGCGTTTTCATCTAGGGCTTGGGCTTCCTTGTGCTTGATTGCATCTACGATTGCGTGACTTAAATCATCGCCCCTTAAATCTTTGAAATCATTGTCAGCCAAGTATTTTAATTTCAATTCATTAGGAACGCCTTCCAAACCCTTGGTGTAGCCAGGGCTTACAACTGGGTCAGCTAGCTCCCAAATTTGTCCAACAGAATCCTTGAAAGCACCATCGCCATAAATCAAGCATTCAATATTTTTGCCTGTTATTTCTTTGAAGGCTGCTTGCAAGTCGTTAGCAAATTTAAATGATTCACGCGGGAAGAGTTTAACCTTGTCTTCTGTGGCCATGTTTGCACCAAGTAGACCATATTCTTCATTATAACCGCTGCCGTCAACGCTTTCATTTAAAATATCTGCAATTGATAATACATTTGCTCCTTCAACTTCTAGAGCTTTCTTAGTCCTCTTTCTAGAATGGATATCTGCAGTCAAAACATTATTTGTATATTTTAAAATATCGGTTGGTTTATTGGAGAAAATAATTTCACATTCACAACCTTCAGCTTCAATTAAGTCGTGATAGAATTGAATGTAGTCGACATTTGTAAATGGGTGTTTGCTCCTACCAAAGAGCTTGGTGTATTCTTCTTCGGTAAAGAGCTGACTATAATCATAAATTCCAGCCTTTTCCAATTGCTCATATGATAGCAAATGGTTGCCAACTTCGTCTGCAGGATATGATAGCATGAGAGTAATCTTGTCCACGCCCTTGGCTATGCCCTTCAAACAAACTGAAAACCTATTTCTACTTAAAATTGGATGGATAAGACCAATGTGGCCACCGCCAAATTTATTTCTAACATCCTTGCCAATTTGATCGGTAGTTGCATAGTTGCCTTGGCTCCTAGCAAGTACTGCTTCGGTTACACCTACTATATCTCTATCGTGCAAGGGGATATTATCAGCAGCAACAGCATCCATTACTGAGTTTAATACAATATTAACCAGGTCATCGCCTTGTTTAATAATTTTAGTCCTAATTCCTCTTGAGACAGTTCCAACAAATCTTGACATAATATCCTCCTTATATATCTAGTACCTTTGTTTCGGTAACTATGGTTTGCACTTTTTGATCATATTCATCTGGTGCTAACTTCTCAGTGCGTTGAATATCATAACAGATACCAACTGTTTTAGCATCAGACCTAAGCTCAGGAAGCAGCCTATCGTAATAACCGCCACCATAGCCAATCCTATAACCAAAATCATCAAAAACAGCTCCAGGAACAATGCAAAGATCAATTGCCTCTGGGCCAACAATATTTTCCTCTTTAACTTCTGGTTCCAATATGCCCATGTAGCCCTCTTTGAGTTCCAAAAAACTCCTTATTTCGCAAAGGACCAAGGTGTTTGTAGCTTTATCTACAACTGGCACCAAAACTCTCTTGCCCCGTCTGAGTGACTCCTCTATAAAGTCATGAGTGTCAACTTCCGACCTAAAGCTTACAAATGAACAAATTGTATTTGCATGCATGTAGGATTTTAAACTGAGTAACTTGTCTAAAATTTTCTCATCAGCTTCAAACTTATATTCAGAATCAAGTTGGTCTCTTTTTTTCAAAAAAGATTCTCTTAGCTGTTTCTTATCCATAATGTTCACCTCGACTATATTATACTACATCTGAGGGAATTTTAACAGTAGCGGCAAAAATTTTTTTGAAAAGAAAAAGCACCTGCATCTATAAAAGAGCAAGTGCTAAATATATTTTCTTTAATCACTTAGATTAAATTATATGAAATTTTATCCCGGAAAAGCGAGTGAGCCTGGTGCCTTTGGATCAAACTTTTTGTATACAAAGGTTTGTCCTTGATAGAAAGAATAAATTTCTCCTGTGTACTTGTCTACATAAAAATCATAGACAACAGGGATTACATAATATCTATCATTTTCAGCTTTGACTTCTAGGCCTTCGTTGATTTTAATTCTCCATTCATCTTCACGGCTTGGATTCATCCTATCGATGCTATCATCTGGAGCCTTGTATTTTTTGTTGAAGTTGGCCTTGTAGGCAACTTTTAACTCCTCTTGAACTTTTTTGATGGCCTCTTCTTTTGTAAGAGCTTTCTTATTTGTGTCATACTTGTAAACCATTAGCTGTTGGTAAAGTGGAATTACTGGGAATTCATCAACCTTAACCTTCTTGCCATTTGTATAGGTTACTGTATAGCCATAGGCTTCAAAAAATGACTTTACAGGAAGGTAAACGGTTCTGCCATCACGAACAGGTTTACCAGCCATAAATTCTGATTTAGCATTGATTTCATAGCTTCCATCATTCAGCCTAAAGGTCACTCCTGGTAGGCCTTTTTTCTTGTCAGCTTTTAAATTAAATTCGTCGCCATTTTTTTCAGAAACCACAAGTTTTGCACCAACGATTTCTGCAAACTTTTCGGCAGGTATCATAGCCGAACCGTCAATAGCTTTGATGTCTGGATTTTTAATTACAGACCCATTTACAATAAGAAACATAGGAGCTGGATTAGAGAGTCCAACCCTGTCATTATCAGCAAACTTTATATAGCTGTCAGCTGTGTCCGTGTTAATTTCAATTCCGTCTAGGTTAGTAGAATCTAAATCTGACTTTGTCTTTGGTCTAAAAATAATAAATAGGGCTAGTATTAAAATTACTGCCAATACCAAATAAACTTCTTTTCTAAGCCTCATCCTTTTCCTCCTCTTGTTTTCCATCTAAAACTTGCTTGGGCTTGGTCATAAAAATCTTGACCTTTTTTATCCGCCTGTCTTCAACTTCCAAAATTTTAATTCTTATTCCGTCATAGTCAATCATATCGACCTTGTTGTCTTCAGGTATAAAGCCAAGCCTGCTGATAATAAAGCCCGCAATTGTGTCGTAGTCGTCCGTATCGTCCGGGAGATTTATCCCCAGCATATCGTTTACATCCTTTATACTTGTAGTTCCTTGGATAACCGCTGTATTTTGCGTGAGCTCGTACCAGTCTGGTTCGTCATCGTCAAACTCGTCATCAATCTCACCCATAATTTCCTCAGTTAAATCTTCCATTGTAAGTATACCCGAAAATCCACCATATTCATCCATCAAAACCGCCATATGTTTATTGGACCTTTGCATTTCTTGGAATAAAATGTGAATATTTTTTCTCTCTGGCATAAAATAGGCAGGTTTAATCAGGCGTTTTAAATCAATATTGTCAAAACCCTTTTTGTAAGCCATGGCCAAAAAGTCTTTCAAGTAAAGAACCCCCACAATATTATCTATGTCTTCATCATAGACGGGAATCCTTGAATACCTGTGGTTGACCAAGTCATCCAGATATTCTTCTGGCTCTGCATTAATATCGATCATAAAGACTTCTGTACGAGGAGTCATAATTTCTTCGGCTACGGTTTCGTTAAATTCCATAACCCCTTCTATCATTTCCTTCTCAGCAGTATTTATAATTCCTTGCTTCTCACCAATTTCAACCAGAACTTTTATCTGGTCAATGGTAACCTTGCTAGTAACCTTAGGCAGGCCAATTATCTTGGCAAAGAAATTGCTCAAAGTCACATGGAGCTTGTGAATTGGCTCCATAATAATCATCTTTATAGCCAAGAAAAATTGCAAGGTTCTCAAGCTTTGGTTTGGCTTATAAGCCCCATACCTATCTGCAAATTCAATTGTAATTAAATTATATATAAACATGGCGGCTATGGTTGAGCAAATAAAAATTGAAATATCAATTGCCCTATCAAAATCAGCCTTGTCCAAATTTCTAATTACTAGGGCTGTAAAAACCATAACAAAAATTATCTTTAAAAGCTCGTAATTGAGCTGAAGTTTAGAGATTACATTTTCTCTGTTCTTAATTTGGTACTGAAGTCTCTCATCTAACTTAGTAGAATCCGAAGTCATAACCGCTGTTCTTAACATCCTAGTGATTATTGAAAGCACTAGGATAACAAATAGTGAAATCAAATACCCCGTACTCGATCCTGGGTCCATTATCTTTTATCTCCTTTTAATATGTCTCTAATTCTAAGTGATGCCTTGCCGTCTCCGTATGGATTGACTGCGTGGCTCATCTTCTCGTACTCGCTACCCATTTGCAGGAGCTCGTCTAAATTTTCATAAATTGCCTTGTATTCATTGCCCACCAGCTTACAAGTGCCAGCTTCAATGCCCTCTGGCCTTTCTGTTTCCCTCCTGATAACCAGGACCGGTTTGCCAAAGCCCGGCGCCTCTTCTTGGAGACCACCTGAGTCAGTAACAACCATATCCACTTGATTTATCAGGTGAACCATGTCGTAGTAGCTGATTGGTTCAATCAAAGTAAAGTTGTCGCTCGGGGCCAAATATTTGTCTGCAGCCTCCCTGATCCTTGGTGTCAAGTGCATAGGAAAGATCACATGGGCATCATTTTTTACAGCAGCGTCTCTAATCGCCGTAAAAATTTCTTCTAAATTATCTTGATTTTCCCTGCGATGGGCTGTCATCAAAACTTTTTTGCCAGCTGGCAGATTGTTTAAAAATTCATTTTTAAATTTATAGTCTTCACGGTAGCTTAGTTTAAGGGCATCTATTACAGTATTACCCGTTACAAATATAGAATTCTCATCTATGCCATCGTGAATTAAATTTTCCCTGGCTGCTTCAGTTGGTGCGAAATTTAAGTGGGCAATTTGACTAACCATCTTGCGGTTTGCCTCTTCTGGATAAGGGCTGTAAATATTTTCAGACCTTAAACCTGCTTCAATGTGACCCACCTTAATCTTGTTGTAGAAGGCCCACAAAGCACCTGCAAAGACAGTTGTGGTGTCGCCTTGGACTAAGCAGTAGTCAAAGTCGCGTTCCTCCAAAGTATCAAGCGCTTCCAAAGCGTGGGATGTAATTTTTGAAAGGCTCTGCCCGTCTTCAAAAATCCTTAAATTTATATAATCGTCAATGCCAATATCTTCGATCATCATATCCAAAAGCTCCCTGTGCTGACCAGTAAAGACCACGCGCACATCAAAGTCCTCGTCTTCTCTGAGAGCTTTAATAACTGGGAAGCATTTAATTATCTCCGGCCTTGTGCCGATTATCATCAAAACTTTTATCAAATTATTCTCCTTTGTGCCTATCCTTGTCCCCTTTAAAAAATCCAAAGAGGAAACCAAATAGCAATACAATTACAAAGGCTAAAACTGCAATTATAATTGCCATCGATGGTTCAACCTCAGATATAACGAAGCCGAGGATTGAAAACAAAATGCTAATCACATATAAAATCAAAACGGTTTGCCTGACGGAAAAACCCTTTTGAACTAGCCTATGGTGAAGATGGCCCTTGTCGGCTGTCATTATTTTTTGATTGTTTGCCATCCGCCTTACAATTGCAAAAAGCGTATCAAAAACTGGTAGGGCCAAAATAAATATTGGAATTATTATACTCATGGCGGCTACCGATTTGACAACCCCCTCTACCGATATACATGCTAGCATGTAACCAAGCAAGAGGGCCCCTGTGTCTCCCATAAAAATTTTTGCTGGATTAAAATTGTAGGGCAAAAATCCAAGGGCAGCCCCAGCCAAAGCCAAGGCAACTTGCGGTACGAAAGAAACAGTTTCCGATGCAAAGTAAAAGGTCAAGGCTGATATAGCAGAAAGACCTGCGCACAAACCGTCTAACCCATCTACAAAGTTAAGGGCATTGGTAACTCCAACTATCCAAAACATTGTAAGAATTGGACCAACAATTCCCATATTGATTATCTGACCTGCATGGAAGGGATTTGAAATCATATTAATGCTAATGCCCCCATAAAGAGCAAGACCAGCGGCAATTATTTGTCCCAACATCTTGTGTAAGGGTTTTATATTTTTTATATCATCTATAAGACCTGTTACAGCAATTACAGTCGCTCCCGCGAGCATAAAGGCGAGTTTTCTAGACATGGGAACAAAGATCAATGTCACTGCCATAAGGGAGATAAAGATACTTATCCCACCCACTGTTGGCACAGCATCCTTGTGCATCCTACGATTGTCCTTGGGCACATCCACCAGGCCAAATTTTTTTGAGGCATAAATATTAAATGGCAGTAAAACAAAAGATGTTAGTGCCGCCACTAATAAAATGTAAAAATCACTCATTATTTTGTACCGAAGAGCCTATCTCCTGCGTCTCCAAGTCCAGGTATAATATACTTGTGGTCATTTAATCTTTCGTCAATTGAAGCTACAAAAATATCTACGTCAGGGTGAGCTTTTTGTACAGCTTCAATGCCCTCTGGAGCTGCAATAATATTTGCAAGCTTGATGGACTTAACACCCATTTCTTTAAGCTCATTTATAGCATCAATTGCAGAGCCGCCTGTTGCAAGCATTGGGTCTATAACAATAATTTGTCTCTTGGTTACGTCCTCTGGCATCTTGCAATAATAAGTAACAGGCTTAAAAGTTTCTGGGTCCCTGTACATTCCAATGTGACCAACCTTTGCAGCTGGGATTAAATTTAAAAATCCATCTACCATGCCAAGACCAGCTCTTAAAATTGGAACTATGCCAATTTTTTTGCCAGAAATCATATTGACTTCAGCATCTCCCATTGGAGTTTTGATCGTCCTTTTTTCCAGTGGCAAATCACGTGTTACCTCGTAACCCATAAGCATGGTAATTTCAGTAACCAATTCTCTAAAATCTTTGGCACCTGTGTTTACATTTCTAAGTATAGCTAGCTTGTGTTGAACTAGCGGATGATTGCACTCTATAACTCTGCCCATTATCTTTCCTCCATTTTTGAAATTTTATCAAGACGCTTTTGATGGCGGTCTCCTTGGAATTCTGCTTGTAAAAAGCTCTTTACTATATCAATTGCTAGGTTTGGTCCAATGGTCCTGCCACCCATGGCTATGCAGTTGGCGTTGTTGTGTTCCTTGGCCATCTTGGCTGAGTAGCCCTCAGTCAAAAGTGCACACCTAATGCCCTTTACCTTGTTGGCTGCAATAGAGATGCCGATGCCTGTTCCACAAAATAACATGCCCAGGTCCACATCTCCTGCCACTATAGCCTCACAGGCCTTCTTGGCGTAATCGGGATAATCAACCCTTTCGCCTTCGAAACACCCATAGTCAAAGCATTCGTATCCCATGTCTGCCACGGCTTTCATAACTTCTTTTTTGAGCTCGTATCCACCGTGATCGCTAGCAAATCCAATCTTCATCCTTGTCCTCCATAACTTTTCCTGAGGCTGACTTTTTCATTCTGTTGAACAAAGCCTCGCCAATGCCTTCCTTCGAAAATCCTTGTATAACAATCATATCTCCATCCATCATGTCGGCGTCCCTCAGTGATTTAAAATAATGTTTGGCTGCCTGGTCTGGATCAAAATATGAACCAATTACTATATTCTCTTTGGCTTGATATTTATTTTCCTCTGCTGATATAAAAATCGCATTGGGTTTTATTTTTTCCAAAAGCTGGTCTGCATCCTCTGGCTTCATATCCAGTAAAAGGGTCGGCTTCTTGGCCATATAATGTCCATACTTTTGCCCCGGGCTCCTTACAACAGTCTTGTCGACCGCCCCCACAATCACATCACCGACCACGCGTTTGATAGCGTCTGCATCAATCTTGCCAGGTCTTAAAATTTGTGGCGGATATGAAGTGCAAAGTATAACCGTGCTTTCTATACCAATATCTGTTTCTCCGCCTTCAAAGACATAGACATCCTTGTCCTTTAAGTCATTGTAGCAGTCGCGAAAATTGGTTGGACTTGGCCGGCCAGATAAATTTGCCGATGGAGCCGCAATAGGAACCCCAGCTTCGGCAATTATTGCCTGGGCAATTTTGTGATTTGGAAATCTAATTGCAACTGTATCCAGGCCAGCTGTTGTAGTCCGTGGAATTTCAGCCTTGGCCTTTAAGATTATACTCATAGGCCCTGGCCAAAATGCATCCATCAATTCATTTACATATTCGGGGATCTCTTCAGCTATATCAGTCAGCCAAGATTTATCTGCTATGTGCAAGATCAGCGGATTATCCTGAGGCCTGCCCTTAGTTATAAAAATGTTTTTTACCGCTTCTTCATTTAAGCCGTTGGCGCCCAGGCCGTAAACAGTTTCGGTTGGAAAGGCCACAAGTCTGCCTTCACGCAAGAGCCTGCCAGCCTTTTTTATCCCCTCTTCGTCATTTGTAATAATAGACATCTTAAAAATCTACCTCGTCAAATCTCCTCAAATTTTGTTTTTCTATAATGTTAATTAACTTGCCTGGGTACTTGGAGTCGGTTGCATAACCTGCACGCCTAATTGCCCACGCACCCCTGATTGGGTCGTACATAACATCTCTAAATATTTGATAGCGTTCTTTCTTTAAAAGTAAATCGTTGTGGTCATTCCATGATTCATTTAGAGTATTGTAGGCCCTAAAGTTATCATCAATCCTGTATTTAACACCGTTGTATTCCTCCCAAGTATTTGAAAGAACAGATCCATTTGAGGACTTGCCCTTGATACCAAAGAGGTTTCTGGAAAGTTTGCCTGTGTATTTGTCAACTGGCACATATTGTCCCCAACCTGTCTCCAAGATTCCTTGGGCCATTTGTATAGAGGCTGCCATATTGTATTTGTTAAAAGTATCCACAGCCATCTTTGAAAAGACATTTATAAATTCGTCTTTTTGAACAACTGGGCGTGGTCCAAAGGTCTTTGCATTGTGAATTTTAACATTCACAGCTTCGCTCTTAACCTTGCCTCCTGCTGTATCAACCTCTGCGTAGACCTTGTACTGGCCATCTTTTTTGCCAGCAGGATTAAAGTCAATTTTGCCCTTTAAAATTCCGTCTACAACGAAATTTTCAGGTCCATAAAATACATATCTCACTGCAGAGTGGTCGATGTTGCTGTCATATTTTAATTCGATTGGCTCTGAGATTACAGCATTTGGTCCAAGACCTTGGAGGAGCAATCTAGACCCTGGAATTATATTTACATTTATTTTATCAGTTGACATTGTAGTACCGTCTGGCAAATCAACTTCTGCACGCAGATAATAAGAGCCGCCTAAGTCAGCTGCAGGGTTAAAAATATGGGCTCCGTATGGCTTTTCTTCCAAGAGAGTCTCTCCTGCACCATTACCCAGATAATATCTGGTAGATTTTACATCAAAATTTCTGTTTACATTTACATTAAAAGTCCTGTCAATCTTTTGACCAGCCTTGATACCAGTTAAGCTAAGTTTTTTTGGCGTGGTCAGATTAAAGGAAATTGAATTTGATAAATAATTGTTGCCAGCCATGTCCACAGCATTCATAGTTACCATAACGCTCTTGGACTCTCCACCATTTAGTGTGAGTGCCCATGAAGCATAAGGATCTCTATCGTCATAGGTTGTAGCAACATTTGTAGCGAGATCAGTCACCGTATATGAAACTGTCTTTGCCACAAAGTTTATGCTAGGAGTGATTTCAACATAGTCGTTGTTGTCGCTGCCTTCTCCTGGCCCTGTAATTTGAACACGGGGCATAATTTTGGTTTGGACTTTCTTTCCCCTGCCCGCAACAATATTTCCGTTGGCATCATAGCTTACAAGGGCTAAGATTTTAAAAGACGAAGTCTCCCATGGCAAATATTTTACAGTCATAGTATTTGAAATGTCGTTAACCAATCCCTTTCTAGTAATGGGATCGATTACAAATAATTTTGTGGTCTTAATTCTTGGAGCCAAATTTGATCCAGCCTCTGCAGTTAATGTGATCGCATCAGTCACTTGGTCGGTAAGGCCATTAACAGAATACTTATCGGCTGGGTTTTGACTGCCGTTTTTTATCGTGACTGTGTTAGTTGGAAAATCGTAGCCAACAAATAGGTCAAAGGCCTCTGCAACTGCACGGACAGGCACGTAAGTCCTATCGTTTTTTGCAATAGCCTTAACATCTGAAATAATAAATTCTCCATTTGATTTTTCAATGAGGGAGCTATTTATTCTAAGCTTTACTTTTTTCTCACCTTCTGAAATAACAACTTCTTTTAAAGCTTCGTTATAAGTTACTTCTTTGCCCAAGGCTTCAGAAACAAATCTAATTGGAACCATTACCCTGTCGTTTACAATTAGGCTCTGGCTTTTATCTGATATATCTTGTTCATTAACTAGGATTGTGAGCTTGCGTGCATGGGCGTTGGTGGTCAAAATAATTACTGCAAATACAAGCATTAATCCTGAAAAAAATCTCTTCATAGTATTCTCCTTTCATGTAAATACATCTCCTTATAGTATATACAAATCAGGCATTTTTTTCAAGTTTTGCTAGACAAAACTCCATGGATTTTACCAATAAAAAAGAGGAGATAAAAATCTCCTCTTATCAATTAAAAATTTTAAATTTTATTGGCTGATGAATTTCAATTCATCATTTTCTACATCGATTACAACCTTGGTGTTTTCCAAGATGTCGCCCTTGATAATGGCCTTAGCAAGTGCGGATTCCAGATTTTGATTCATAAATCTCTTTATCGGCCTTGCCCCATAAGCTGGGTCGTAGGCAGATTCGATAATGAAATCTTCACATGCATCGGTGATTTCAAGTGTGATATTTCTATCCTTTAGGCGTGAATTGATGCTTGCAAGTTCAAGGTCAATAATGGCCTTCATATTGTCTCTTGTAAGTGGCTTAAACATTACAATATCGTCAATTCTGTTTAAAAACTCTGGCCTAAAGGAAGCTTTTAGAGCATCGTTTACTTGGTCTTCGGCTTCTTTTGAAATTTCGCCACTCTCGTCAATGCCGTCTAGCAAATATCTGGACCCAATATTTGAAGTCATAATCAAAATCGTATTGGTAAAGTCGACCACACGGCCACGGTTATCAGTTAACCTGCCGTCGTCAAGAACTTGCAAGAGCAGATTGAAAACATCCGGATGGGCCTTTTCAATTTCGTCAAACAAAACGACTGAGTATGGTCTCCTGCGAACAGCCTCTGTGAGTTGGCCGCCTTCTTCGTAGCCAACATATCCTGGAGGCGCACCAATTAGACGGGATACTGAAAACTTTTCCATATACTCACTCATATCGATACGGACCATATTCTTTTCATCATCGAAAAGATATTCTGTGAGGGCCTTTGAAAGTTCCGTCTTACCAACACCAGTTGGACCGAGGAAGATAAAAGAACCCACAGGACGATTTTGATTTTGCAATCCTGCCCGCGACCTTAAAATTGCATCGACAATTGCATCTACTGCCTTGTCTTGACCGATAACCCTCTTGTGGAGTTCGTCACCTAAGTTCAAAAGCTTATCCTTGTCGGTTTGCGAAAGCTTGCTAACAGGTATGCCCGTCCATTCGTTTACAACTTTTGCAATTTCGTTTTCAGTGACTTCGACATTTAGCATGAGGTCACCAGATTCTTTCTCATTTAATTCCTTTAACTCTTGTTCAAGTCTTGGGAGTTCACCGTATTTTAACTCTGAAATCTTTTCTAGATTATAATTTCTTTCTTCGCGTTCGATTTCAGTTTTGACTTGGTCGATCTTGGCCTTAAGCTCTTTGGACTTTTCAATCTCAGCCTTCTCTGCTTCCCACTTGTCTCTTAGGACTTGGTGTTTTTCCTTGTCAGCCTTCAACTCACCTTCCAAAATTTCAAGACGCTTCTTGCTCTTGTCGTCTGTTTCTTTTTTCAAAGCTTGAGCTTCGATTTCCAATTGTAAAATTTTTCTTTCCAGCTCATCAATTTCCACTGGACTCGAATCGATTTGCGTCCTAACCATGGCGCAGGCTTCGTCCATAAGGTCAATGGCCTTGTCTGGTAAAAACCTGTCCGTAATATAGCGGTTACTCATAGTGGCAGCAGCAATTACTGCCCCGTCTGAAATTCTAATCCCATGGTGAACTTCATATTTTTCCTTGATTCCCCTTAAAATTGAAATCGTATCTTCAACCGTCGGCTCTCCAACGTAAACTTTTTGGAAACGCCTTTCAAGGGCTGGATCTTTTTCTATATATTGCCTGTACTCATCCAAAGTCGTGGCGCCAATCATGTGGAGCTGACCACGAGCGAGGAGCGGCTTTAACATATTGCCGGCATCCATTGACCCTTCGGTCTTGCCAGCGCCAACTATAGTGTGGATTTCGTCCACAAACAAAATAATTTGACCGTCTGATTTTTCAACTTCATTTAAAACGGTCTTTAATCTTTCTTCAAATTCGCCCCGATACTTAGCACCTGCAATGAGTGCCCCCATATCGAGCTCATAAATTGTCTTATCCCTCAAACCTGTTGGCACGTCGTTTTTAACAATCCTTTGGGCCAGGCCTTCGATAATTGCAGTTTTACCTACACCAGGTTCGCCAATCAAAACAGGATTGTTCTTGGTCCTTCTTGAAAGGATTCTAATTACGTCTCTAATCTCATCATCACGGCCAATTACAGGATCCATCTTACCGGATTTTGCCTCTTCAACCAGATCTCTGCCAAATCTTTGAAGGGCATCCATGGTTGATTCGGGATTATCTGTATTTATATTTTGATTTCCTCTAATATCCATAAGCACCTCCAAAATCTTATTTTTATCTACATTATATTTACTTAAAATCTTTTTTATGTCTGGAGATTTTTCAACCATCGCCAGCAAAATATGTTCCAGGCTCAAATAGGAATCCCTAAAGTCCGACCTGATATTGTCGGCCTGACCCAAAACATCTGACATCTCTTTTGACATGTAGGCGTTAACCTCTGAAGCCTGTGGGAGTTTCATAATCTCCGCCTTGACATCTGCCTCCAAAGCCCTTGCGTCTACATCCAGTTTATTAAAAATTAAATTTACCACCGAGTCGCCATTTAGCATTGCCAATAGTAAATGCCAGGTCGAAATCTCAGGATTTTTATAGTCCTTTTGATATTCGACGGATTTATTGATGGCCTCGATGGTTTTAATAGTCATCTTGTCGTTCATATTCATCTTATTCACCCAACTTTCTTAACAAATCCTCCTTTTCTTTGGAAAGATTAGTCGGATTTACAATATTTACTACGGCGTAAAAGTCGCCCGTGTTTTTCTTTAAATCAATAAAACCCTTGCCCTTTAGCTTAATCTTTTTGCCAGTTTGCATATTAGGCGGAGTCTTTAATTTAATCTTGGTTCCCAAAATATCAATTTCTTTTTCCACGCCAAAATAAGCCTCCCAAGGGTAAAGTTCAATGTCCTTGTAAATATCCAAGCCCTTTAACTCGTAAGGATAAGAATTTACCTTAATTTTAAATAAAATATCCTTGTCTATGCCCCACTTGTTGCCGCGGACACGGATCTTTTTGCCGTCAGTGATGCCGCGTGGAACCTTTACTTCGATATTTTTAACTTGACCGCCAACATCTAGGCTGAGTCTCTTAGTCGTCCCAGTCATGGCTTCATAAAGGGTGACGTCCAGGTCCATCTCATAATTTTGTGGACCCCGACTTGACCGCCTGCCGCCGCCAAACAAGTCTTCAAAACCAAAGCCAGAGCCAGAGGATGTATAAGTCCTTGAGCCGCCTCCGCCGCCAAAGAACATATTAAAGAAATCGCTGAAGTCTGCATTGCCCGATCCACTAAAGCCACTGTAGCCGTAAGCGTTCGGATCGAAATTTTGTCCGCCGGTAAAATTATTTGTCGTACCAAATCGGTCGTAAGTCTTACGCTTCTTTTCATCACTTAAAACTTCGTAAGCCTCATTGATCTCCTTAAATTTTTGTTCTGCTTCCGCATTGTCCGGATTTAAATCCGGATGATATTTTTTTGCCAGCTTTCTAAAACTGGATTTTATTTCATCAGCTGTGGCATTCTTATCCACGCCTAAAATTTTATAATAATCTTTATACTCCATAAATTCACTTCCTTTTTTGTCTTTGACCTTTCTTGACCTACAATTATTATACCCAGTCCTCATGCTTTTAAACAATTTATATTTTCTTTTTAAAATTTCTTGCAAACTGTAATTCTTCAAAATTTTTGCCAGAAAAATTCTAAAATTAATTTCCTTTCCAATAAAAAAACCTGCAAGAATTTTCCTGCAGGCAAATATTTTTTAGTCCCAATAACCCCTTCTATCGGAGAATGAGAAGTTTTGCGTAAAGAAAGTCTGATAGCTACCTGAATTAACATAAGCTGACCCAACTCCCAGGGTCTGATAACTATCATTTAACATATTGTCTCTGTGGCCCTCAGAGTTAACCCAGCCATTGTAGGCTTCAAAGGCCCCTGCGTAACCAGCCGAAATATTTTCTCCAGCTCCATAGGAAAGGCCCTGAGCCTTAACCCGGTCACTCGGACTTCTTCCATCCAGACTTGTGTGGTTAAAATAATTATTTTTTCCCATATCTTCGCAGTGGAGGCGGGCTGCTGTTGCCAACCTATCGTCCCATTCTAAAGGAGCCTTGCCATGGTAAACCCTAAAGGCATTTGTAAAATGGTAGATGGCCCTGTCTTGGCCAGATAAATCTTGATACTGCTTTTCGTTATTCACCAACAAGAAATAAGTGTACATGCCGTGGACCCTGTCTCCATCATTTTTGTCTTCATAAAAAACGTCAAAGGGAACCACTCCATGGTTGTCATTTGCATAATCGCCGGCCTTCTTGCCATTGAATTCAAAGCCAGATCCAATAGCCGCCAGGCCAAAAACATAATTGTCCTTTACCAAAAGGGCATAGAAATTTTCGTAATTATTGGTATTATAAAACCACCAGTCTGTACCCTTCCAAGTTGAAGGTGCCGTTTCATCTGGTCTAGGCAAAAGATTTGTATCCATGCCAATTTCAATTTTTTCAGAGCCGACTTTAATATCTTTATAGGAATCGTATTTAAAAATATTACTAATAACTTGGCATACATCAGCACGACTAGCCATGTTGGAGCCATAAATTTTTAAATCAGCAAGTCCCATAGCCTGGGCAGTATGCGAATAACCATTTGGCCAACCGCCCATTAGCTTGGCCAAGTCATCCTTGCCCATAATCGATACTGCAATCTTTAAAATCTCATCGTAAGTTATATTTTGCATTGGGCCAAAATTATCGTAGCCCACGCTGCCCATGACGCGAGCGTTGGCAACCCTCATTACATAAGGATGAAGCCATGCATCGGCAGGCACGTCCCTAAAATTTAAAATAGCGGTCGTATCATCATAAGCAAAAGCCTTTGAAATCATGATGGCAACTTCGCCACGAGTAATGGAATTTTCTGGCTTAAAAGTGCCGTCATCATAGCCATTTATAATTCCGCGATTGTACAAGTCCATAATTGCGTCAACATTTTTTGTGGTCGAATCCACATCAGTAAAAGCCTTTAGCTCTGGACCAAAGGCGAATACACAAAGACCTACAAGTGAAAAAAATGCAATAAATTTAAACAATGATTTTCTATTCACAAGAACCTCCTTTAGTTTTATATTAACTTTATTATAGCAGATTGCTATTTTATTTCAAGAAAAAAGCCCTCTTAAAAGGGCTAATTTTAATCTAGTTTTAAATCAAATCCTTGGTCCTTGATATATTGAACCATTTTTTGTCTTTTTTCACTTGTGTTTTCAAGTCTGGCCACCACTTGCTTGGAGAAGGAATCCAGCGGCTTGTCAGCCTGCCTTGTGTCATAATAAGTTTGCATTTCCTTGTCATAATCTGCAATCTCGTCAAGCATATTGTCAAATTTCTTGTAGCCATTTTCAAAAAATCTTAAATCCATATTCATTCTTGGCTTTAGCATTGGATCTTGGTCAGGATAGCCAAAGGCGAGGCCTAGGACTGGGAAAGTATATTCTGGCAAATCCAAAATCTCAATTAGCTTTGGCACGTCATTTAAAATCGACCCCAAATAAACAGCTCCCATATCCATGGATTCGATAGCATTGGTCAAATTTTGCGCAGCCAGGCAGGCGTCGGTAAAGCCTTGGAAAAATCTCTCCATGTCGCCAGCGTTTGCATAGTCCTTGCCAGTTAACTCTTTGGCAATCTGCGCATTCCTATAACCGTCTACAATAAAAATAAATAATTCAGGTGCAGTCCCCACATAGGCTTGAGTTGTAATATCTGAAATTGCCTTTTTCTTGTCCGCATCCACCACGCGAATTACAGAATATGTTTGCATACCCGTGGATGTCGCCGTCCTTTGGATAACTTCCTTAAAAATTTCCAGGTCGGAATCTGAAACTTTTTTATCCTTCCAAGCCCTGATTGTCCTGTGGGCCAATTGTTTTTTAATCATGTCGTTCATAATAATCTCTCCTTATCTTTTAATAATCTCTTCACTTATTTTAATATTACCCATTAAAGGAAAAATAAAAAGCACATACATTCTTGTAAGTGCTTTAATGACTTTCATATTCTTATTTGTTTTTTAAATCTTCTAAATTCTTGTTAATTTCTTTTAGCTCTCTTATTATAATAAAATTTTGCTCTATCACTGCTTGTAGGTAGTTACTCTTCTTCAACTTATACAAGGTTTCAACGTCTTTTTTATCCAAATCTTGCAATTTATAGCGGTCAACAAATTCTTGTATTTTTTCTTCCTTCGTTTTTCTCTCACCAAATAATCCCATATAAACCTTCCTCCTACAAACATTATACCCATAAATAAAACAAAATTTTTTGTCCGAAATTCTCCTTGTGACTCTTGCCAATTGAGCGATACTAATCGGTTTTGGCTAACATAAAGTTAGCCTCTACGGACCGATTAGCATCATTATCACTCGCTCTCTCGCCCAATAAAAATCCGTGAGCAAAAACTCACGGACTTTATAATTTTATTTTCTATTCCTTATCAACCAAGTAGGCCTTGACAAGAAGTCTCTCATAATCGTAAGGATATGGATGGCAAGTCATTAAAACCAGCTTGGTCTTGTCCTCCTCGCGATTAAACTTAGACCAGTCATCGGGTTTTATAATTTCCTTTTCATAGACCTTGTAAGTTAAAACTTCCTCAGCACTTGTAATTTTAATCTCGTCGCCCTCCTCCAACTTATCTATGTGGAGAAAAGAATCCTCTTCGTTATAACCACCGCGGTGGCCTGCAAGGGCACAAGTTGTCCCAGCTTCACTCACCGGTTTGTCGGTCGTTTCGATTATGCCAACCCCATCCATCAAATATTTCTCCCTAGTTGATGGATAAATGGGCAAGAGAATATCCAGCTTGTCAATCCTAATAACAGCCAGGGCATCCTCCTTGTCCAAAAGTTCTGTATCACCTTCGTCAACAATCTCAGTGTCTGTTGGCTCTTCATTGGGCTCGTCTTTATTAAAATCAAGAACATCTGGCTTTTTATTTTCACTCATCCTAGCCTGCATCCGCTCTTCCAAGTCTTTGGCCGCCTTGTTTCTTTGTGACAGCCTATACTTTTGGTAGCCGATAAAAGACATACCTGCAATGATAAATATCAGACCTATAATTATATAAAATTTTCCTCTATTGTTTTTCCTCTTCATAAACTCTCTTTGCTCTTCTCATTTCATTTAGTCCAAGCAAGACCATAACGCCACCGAAGATTGCAACCATAGCCGCATAAACGGATTTGTTTAAGCCATCACCAGTCTTTGGAAGCTCTGGTTTCTTTGGTTTATTAGGCTTTCCTGGTGTGTCCTCATCTGGGCGATCTGGAATCCAAGTGTTGGTGATCACAAAACCCTCTGCTGCCGAACCGCTTAAGCTTGCTTGGTAACCATCAATATTAACTTCTTCCACAGAATATATAATTTCATTTCCATTCTGGTCAAGCTTATCCAAATCTTCAAAGACAAATGACCAAGCATTTTCCTCTGACAAGTCTACAGTATAGACAATTTCGCCATTGGCATATAAATTTACAATTGCCTTTTCAGCCTTCTTGCCCACCCAATTCTTCTTAAGAGGAATTGAAATCTTTGGACTTTCCTTGGACTTATTTGTTACAACAAAACCCCTATCCTGATCACCTTCAATCCGACTTTCATAACCTTCGATAGAAGCCTCAGATATAGTATACACTATTTCCCTTCCATTTGCATCATATCTGTCCAAGTCTTCAAAAATATATTCCCAATTGTTTTCATCAGACAGAGAAACAGTATAGACAATCTCTCCGTCAGCATAGAGACTTACATTTGCAAAAGCCCCCTTCTTGCCTTCCCAAACTTTTCTAACAGGAATATTTATCTTTTCGCCCTTGAGCTCATTGGTCAAAGTGAAACCATAGTGCATATCGCCAGTTAAAATTGACCTGTAGTCCTCGACTGGAACTTCTCTAATCGTGTAATCAATCAGATGTCCTCCATCGTACTTAGGCATATTAAAGAAAGTAAGACCCCAGTCGTTGGCTGAATTTATTGTAGCCCTATCCACAACCCTGCCATCGGCCAAAAGCTCAATGGTAATAGATCCCGGACGGGTGTTATTTCTATTGTCATTGTCAATCCAACGCTTGTTAACCCTAATATTTACATACTCAGGTGTAGGCTCATAAGGTTCTCTGGAGTTTATAATATCAAATCCATTAATAGTTGTATAATAACCAGGAACTGGATCTTCTTTAATAGTATAAGAAATTTCCTTGCCGTCCCCATCTACTGCAGGCCACTTACCAAAATCATACTTCCAATCATCAGATGCACGAACTTCTTTTACAGCAACTTCAACATCATTGGCAAAAAGACGAACAGTAATAAATTCAGGCCTGTTTTCAGCCCCAAAATCACTCCATGTCTTTGTCCCCGAAATCTCGATCTCAGGTGTGTCTTTTTTCTTGTTAGTAACGATTAATTTATATGAAGTAGTATTAGGAACATCCTCCATCTTTTCTTTTCTAATTTCTAATGCATTTTCTATATTTGCGGGTGGATTGGCCGAAGTAGATTTAATATGAGGAACCTTAAGAATTAAAGTGTCTTCCTTTGCAGGATCTCTTTCTAGATACAAATCATACTCTAACAAATAATTTTCAAATAAAGACCCATCTTCTTTAGTATAAAGTTGAATATCAATTTTATCAAAATTAGGATCAAGACCAATGTTACTAAAGGTCATTTCTGTTGTTGGAAAGCCCAATGAAACTGGATCAAAGGATATTTCTCTTTCAGTTATATTCCCATTTAAGTCATGCAATTTAAACTTTATATCGAATGCTTTAAATTCAAAAGTATCTTCATCAAATATCCCCAACTCTGGATGGTTCATAAAGTAGCTAGTGTAAGCAGGCGTCTTATTCTCATAATCAGTATCTGGTCTATCCAATATAAAAGATAATAGTTTTCGATTTAGAGCTTGAGTCATAGGTGAAACTTCTACATTATACTTATTTGAAAGCTCTTTTACATATAATAATTCTTTTGTATCTTTATCATGGATTGTAGCTGGCAAGCCTTTAATCCATTCTTGATAACCATTTTCTTTATTTAAAGTTAAAGTTTTCAAGACGTAAGAGTTTTTATCGTCTAGTTTAATACCTACTTCAACTTTAACTTCTTCTGGGTCTATACCATCTTCCCACTGTTTCTCAACAAGGACATCAATCTTCTCATCATCAGTTCCAATAATAACCGTACCATTAGAACCAATACCACCACCGCGTGTAACCGAGTGGTTACCCGTAATAAAGACTTTCCCTAGTGCTGCTTCTGCATCATTGGGCATAGAATTACCAGCATATAGACGTATTGTTCTTTGTTCGTAGTCCGGAACTCTTATTATTCCATTGTAGTTTGTTAAATCTGCATCTGTTCCGTCTAATTCTTTCCAATTATATGTAAAGCTGCCAAGCATTTTATCAGAAATTTCTAATTCTGGCTCACCAGCATGTAGTCCATTGTCAAAAAATCTATCCGATAAAAGAAAAAAGTCATATTTATCATTTATAGTTACTTGAGGATTATACTGTGTAGTTCTATAATTATCATAAATCGCAGCTCCATCTGTAATGTATATTTTTGTTTTTGAGATAGGGCATACCGCTAAACCTGCTCCTTCTAATTCAGATGTATTGTTTTTTATAATTGCATTTTTTAAATGAAGCTCTCCATTTGAACCAGGATATACATTTCCACCATTTTCCCAATTCTTTTGTATACCATTTACATATATACCTGCACCACCAAAAACATATTTAGTTTTCCCAGTTCCAATCATTTTATTATTTGTTATATTACCAGCTTCTATATATGCCACACCATGATCATAAGCATATAAACCGGCTTGAATAAATATACCTCCACCAGTGCCACCAGATGTATTATTATCTATAGTCCCACCATACATATAAAATTTATTTTGACCATCAGAAGCACCTTGTGATCCTACACTAATACCACCACCTGATTCTGCCGCAAAATTGTTATATACCTTTGCACCTGTATACATCTTCAATTCTGAACCATGGTAAATATTAATTCCTCCACCAGTACCTTGGTGTTGACTGGCAGTATCTTTAAAATAAAATGCTGTATTTGAGGAAATTTCTCCACCTTTAAATTCCATTTTTGAGTGAGAAAGAAAAATCCCTCCTCCATTAACAGCCTCATTGTTTCTAATAATCCCATCATTCATATTTATAGAAGCCATATATGTATTAATAGCTCCACCATATGTTTCCTTAATAATTCTATTATTTTTATTATTTTGAAGGACAGCTCCTTTTTCTATATTTAAAATTGCACCACTTGTTACCTTAATTAATGATTCTACTATCTCCTTATTCTTTTCATAGTTTCCATCTATTGTAATATTTGTTAAAGTTACATTAGCGTTTGAGCCTGTAATCTCAAATAGGTAATTATTAAAGTTTTCTCCCCTAAGGACTCTAAGGCCATCTTTTAATGATAATTCTCGGTTATCATTTATTGTTACAGTTCCCTCTACAATAATGTCAGAATTATTCTTTTCAGAAAGCTCTTTAGCTTTAGCAAATGTTTTTACAGGATTTTCTTTAGAGCCATCATTATTATCGTCACCATTTACACCATTTAAGTAGACGCCTTCTCCACTGCCGCCAGCTCTCATTGGAGCTGAGTAGGCTATAAAGGAAACTGTTGACTCTGCCTTAGGGCTTGCTTGTCTGTCAGCTTCTTTTTCTGGAGAAATTTCTACAATTTCTGCCTCTTCTTCTTGTTTTTGATCATCGATAATTTCTGTTGGTTTTTCATCGACTATTTGACTGCCTTTTTCTTCACTTGAATTTTCATCTGTAGTTTCTTCAATAATAACAGGCTCTTCTTGAGTAACAGAATCATTTTCTGATTGATCGTCTGATACAAGTAAATCAATAGTTTCGTTAGCTACTTCTTCATTTTCTTCGCCTTGATTTTCATCTGCTGGCAAATCTGTATTTAAATCAGTTTGATCATCGCCCTTATATTCTGGATCTTCTTCCTCAGTTTCAAAAATTAATTGGTCCTTTGACTCTTGGGCTTCTTCTTTAGTTTCTTCTATTATTTCAGTTGTTTCAGTTTTATTTGTATCTTTTGCATTTTTCTCATCAAAATTAAGCTCTTCTTTCTCAGAAAAACTTCCACGGTCAATACTTAAAATCACTTGATCAGAATTATTTTCACTTACAAGTCTTAGACCTTCTATTTCCTTGTCTTGAATCTTTAGGTCACGGACGTTAACAGCCAAGCGATAGTCCTTGCCTTCTTCAAAAACTTCGCCATCAAGTGTATTTCTCCAAATGCCTTCTTCCTCAACTTGCCAAAACAAATCAATACTTGCTCCGTCAAGGTCAGATTTTACAAGCGGATTTAAAATCGCCTGGTCTAATTCGGCTTTTAAAGATCCCTCTACGAGGACTTCTACTAACTTGTCATTCATTAGATTGAAATCGTCAATTAAATTTCCATCTTCTGGAGCTGCTAATGAAATGGCTGTGCCGAAAACCATTAATACTGCAAGCACCAGAGATATAACTCTTTGTAAGTGTTTCATAATATACTCCTTATATTATATTTTTAAATGGCCAAAAGCTTAGTCTGGTCCAATCTTTGCCACCATTATAGTTTATAATAAAAAATAAAACAATATATATTGTACTCATAAGATCGTTCACATACTACAAGTTATGGTTTTTGTCTTATACTTGTAAAATTTCTATATGTGCCATATATATATATATACTAGATATAGTGTCTATTTTTAATTTCTTTTATCAAATTCATGATATCTTCTATGCTTAAGCTTTTTTGATGCCACTACATCTTGTATTAAATTTAAAATTTGCTTGCAATATTACAATTACATTACATTTTTTATTTCAAATTATTAATACCTATAGTCTTTTATTATTTCTCATTTTAAATTTGATTTTTATACTTACTCAATAATGTTTTTTCTCGTGAAAAATTTTTAGCTATATTATTCAAAAGTAAATTAAATTATTTTCTTTAAGTTTCTACAAATAAAAAAGCGATATGATTTCATACCGCTTGAATTTATATTTTATATTTGTGGGGACTAGTCTAGATCGCTTTCGTCTATTTCGTTTATGAGTCCTTTGAGGGCGAGGAATTCTTCTTTTGAAAGTGAAATGCCCTTGCCCATCCTGGAGTGGTCTGGGTTCCAGGTTCTGATGTCAATTTTACCTGGGCCTTCGTTCCAAGAAATAATATTGATTTCCTTGGTCCAACCGTTCTTTGCCTCAGCAAAAACTCCAAGTTCATTTAATACTTCATATTTAAATTCTGCCATTATTTATTTCCTTTCTTTAAAACTTCAATTGCCTTTTGCAATTGTAGGTCTTCATCCAAATATTCAACGCCAATTCCTTTTACGTCTTCGTCAAGCTCTACAATGATATCCGGTTTAATGCCAATGCCGTGGATATTTTTGTCCTTTGGTGTAAAGTATTCGCTAACTGTTACCTTTAGGGCTTGACCGTTATTGAGATTGAAAATTCTTTGAACTATGCCCTTTCCAAAGGTTTGTGTGCCGATAATTTTCGCACGGCCCCTGTCTTGGAGGGCACCGCTTACGATTTCACTGGCACTTGCAGATCCGCCGTTTACAAGAACGACCATAGGTATGTCTTCTTTTTGAGCGTCTGAATAATAATAATCTTTTTCTCCGTCTTTATACTTGGTGTAGACTATAGTTCCTTCGTCTAGGAAGAAATCAGCTAGGTCAGCACAGATATCTAGGAGTCCGCCTGGGTTGCCACGCAAGTCCAAAATCAAAGATTTCATTCCGTCTTTTTTCAATTCTTTGTATTGGTCCACAAAGTCTGTGTAAGTTGGTTTGTCAAACTCAGTTATGCCAATATAACCGATCTTGTCATCTAGCATTTGGCCAAAGACGGTTTCTAATTTAATTTTCTTTCTAATTATATCGTAATCTTTTTCGACAAAGCCATTCTTCTCATTTCTGCCGATAGTTAGAGTTACTTTTTCTCCTTCTTTGCCGCGCATAACGCTAACTGCGTCTGACATTTTGTCGGCTGAATACTCTTGGCCGTTTACTTTTAAAATCTTGTCATCTGTTTTGATGCCAGCCTTTTCTGCTGGGCTCCCCTTTACAGGTGATACGACAGTTATATAACCATCCTTTCCAGGAGATACAACCAGGCCAACTCCAACATATTCGGCATTGGAGCTTTCCATAAACTTTTTATATTCCTCTTGGTTCATATAGGTCGAATATGGGTCGTCCAAGCTCTCTACAACGCCACGAAGGATTCCTTCATTGAGCTCTTGGTCTGTAATGTCCTTATAGTAATTTTTTTGAATTGTATTTACTATTTCATTTAAGGTTTTTTCTGTTTTCTTGTCCATTAGCTTGGCGATATCTCCATCGCTAGAGCTTTCCTTGCCTATTGAATAATCGTTTAAATCACTTGCGCTATTTACTCCAAAAATATAGGAGCCAAACATTGCAAGGACTATGCCTACTATTAATAAAATTCTTTTTACATTTTTCATTATCTCACCCATCCCATTGCGTTTTGAGCCTTACCATTTACCCTGACTTCGAAGTGCAAGTGAGGTCCCGTGGAATTGCCCGTGCTTCCTACACGAGCAATGGCCTGTCCCTTGCTTACAACTTGCCCTACACCCACATTTATGCTTGAGCAGTGGGCGTATGCTGTTGAAATTCCATTTCCGTGAGAAATTACAACCAGCTGTCCATATGAACCCAGCCAACCTGCATGTGTAACTCGACCTTCTTCAGCTGCAATAATAGTTGTCCCAGTTGGAGCTGGTATATCTGTGCCCGTGTGAAAGTTCTTGCGTCCATAAAGCATCCTGTAGCCAAAAGGACTCGAGATCCTTGTGTGACCAGGCAGGGGCCAACCAAGTCTGCCGCCCGTATAAGACCCACCTTGATACTGCTGAGCTGCTTGGATAAGAGCCGCCACTCTTTGGCTGTCCTTTTCCAATTCTTTTTGTTCTCTTTCAAAGGCCGCGTCATTATTTTTAAGCTGGGCTATATAAGCATTTTTTTGTGCAACTGCTGCCTCAGCTTGAGCTTTTATATTTTCTTCCTTGGCCTTCTCATCATCCAGAGCCCTCTTGTCATCCTCTAGCTGGCTCTTTTTCCTTTCCAGTTCGAGTTTGGCATCAGAAATTTCTTTTATAAGCCTCTTGTCTGATTCCAAAAGCATCTGCATCATTGATGTGTTGGTTAAGGCCTCGTGAACGTCCTTTGAATTTAAGAGGACCGACAGATAATTGACATCCCCCATGACATACATGGCCCGGATTCTCTTGGCAAACATTTGATTTTTTTCTTCAATACTTGCTTCCATCTGAACAATTTCTTGGCTAGTATTGTTAATATTTCCCAAAAGCCCCTCAATTTTTGCATAAAGCTCATTTAGCTTAGCCTCTTGAATTTGAACATTTCGATTTAGCTGGGCCAAATTTGCACTTTCATTTGCTATTGCTTCTTTATTCTCTTTTTGCTTTTCCTTGCTTGCCTTTAATTTTTCTTTGATCTCTGCATTTCTTTTTCTCAAAGTCTCAACATCATCTGCGTATAAATTTACAGATGAAAATGCAAGTAGAATTGCCAAAAGTATACAAATTTTCTTTTTCATTATACCCTCAAAAATCTCTTCAAGGAAATGAGTGAGCCAAGGGCTGCAATGCCAATGCCCAAGGTGGCAAATATAACTGCCATATCGCTATAGAAAAAGCTTGGCGGTACTATTGCCGATGACAGGAGACCGGTTACATTGTTGATGGCCTCCAGGTAAAAATACCTATAGCCAAAGGCCACGATTAAAAATGCAATCAAGGACCCAATAAAGCCCATAAGGACACCTTCGATAAAAAATGGTCCTTTGATGTAGGCATCTGTTGCCCCAACCCATTTCATAATGGAAATTTCTGTCCGTCTGGAATTTACTGCCAGCCTAATTGTGTTTGACATCAAGAAGATTGAAACCAAACTTAAAAAGCCGACCATAAAAATTCCGCCAATTTGAATGTATTTTGAAATAGCAAGCATCTGCTCGATTTCCTTAGAAAAGTAATTGACCTTCCAAACTCCGTCCATCTTACCCAGTTTTTTTGCAACTGCCTCAGCGTCTTCGATATTGTTGACCCTGATCTCAAAAGACTTTGGAATCGGATTCTTTTCTTCGTCTTCGTACTCATCTAAGAGCCAAGCGTTTTCGCCCCAGGAACTCTTGAGTTCTTTTAAGCCCTCTGCTGGTGACTTGAACCTGATTTTTTTTATGCCACCAATAGCTGATATCTGATCTGCCATAGCTTCTATATCGGGCACATCAAACTTATCTTCTATAAATATATCAATTTGGTCCATCTTTTTGTTGGTATCCATTACCAATTGATTGATTGACAAAACCATTATTAACATTAAGCCAAGTATTACAAGGACTATTGCGATTGATACAATGCTTACCATACCCATAGACCTGTTGCGGTTTAGACCTTGGAAGCCTTGCTTGATCATATTTGCAAAAACTCTAAATTTCATCTTCCACCTCGTCTATCATTTCCACTTCAGCCTTGGCCATATCTTCTTCAAGCTCTTCTTCTGGAGCTTTTGATTCGGCGTTTTCTTCTATGGTCCTGGAAAAAACTTCTTCTTTTAAATCAGCCTTGTCTTCATCAGTAAGCTCATCAATTTCGCAAATTTTTTGGTTACCGTAATCCACATCGTGCTTGTCGATGTCGCTAACCTCTTCACCTTCGTTTGCCGTGTCTGTTACGACTTTTCCATCTTTTAAGACAACCACCCTGTGGGGCAAGAGCTTTACAATATCTTTGGCGTGGGTTGCCATCAAAATTGTCGTCCCACGATTATTGATGTCCGTTAGGACTTGCATGATTTCAAGACTGGTTTCAAAGTCCAAGTTCCCGGTAGGTTCGTCTGCAATCAAAATATGGGGTTCATTTATAATGGCCCTTGCAATTGCAACCCTTTGTTTTTCACCGCCAGAAAGTTCGTTTGGAAAATTTTTCGCCTTGTCACTAAGACCAACCAGGCTCAAAATAATAGGAACCCTACGTCTGATTTCCTTTCTCTTTACACCCAAAATTTCCAGAGCAAAGGCCACGTTTTCATAAACTGTCTTTTGCTCCAAAATTCTAAAGTCTTGAAATATAGTACCTATATATCTTCTGATATAAGGGACTCGACGTCTAGACACATATGTTATATCCTTACCATTTAAAAGAATTTTGCCTTCTGTTGGTTCGATTTCTTTTAAAAGTAATCTGGTCAAAGTGGATTTACCTGCCCCCGAGTGGCCCATTAGATAAACGAATTCGCCATCGTCTATCTTTAGACTAACATCGTCTAAAGCAGCAATCCCCTTCTCGTATTCTTTAGTAATATTCTCTAAGACAATCATATTCTTCTCCTATTCTAAAGGTTATTATACACGATTAAATTCTATAATTCAAATTTAAAAAAATCTTTGCTAGGTAAATTATAGCACAAAGATAGCTTTAATAAAACAGATCTCCTTGACATTCATATTCATTAATAGTATACTAAAAGTAATAACAGAGTAGGTGTAAAGCGTAAAGTGTTTAGAGATGGGACGTAGCTCTAAAACGAAGGATAGTCCGCGGCTTATACATCGCGTTCGCTATATTAAATAGCTTCCTTTTCTGTTATTAAGGAGGTTTTATATGAAAAAATTATTGAAGTTCAACACAAAACCTGCCAACATAATCGCAGCAATAGTATTTGCGATTGCAGGTTTTTATTTAGTTGTAAACACAACTAATCCCCTCTATATGGGAATCTGTGGAGCGCTATTTTTGGCAACAATCCACGGGGCTCTAAATGGAGCAGCAGTTGGAGGGGTGGTTTCTGGAGGAGCAATCCTTGCTGGCATCCTTTACAGGGCAGCAAATGTTACCCTAAAGATCGGTAAGAAATGGTCACCAGAAAAAATTGCACAAAAACAAGCTGAGTTTGATGCACACATGGCAAACTTAAACAAGTATATGATTTTATATGTACTTGGAGCTATTGCACTTGCATTCTTGGGCAGATTTATCTATCTAAAACTTGCCAACTACAAGCACGAAAACTCTCACACAGGTGCCAGAAAAATTACCTATTTTGGAATGTTTATCGCACTTGGCGTTGCAGTTAACTCACTTCGTGTTGGCCCACTAAGCTTTGGTGGCTTCCCAATCATCTATTCAGGTATGGCCCTAGGACCTATTTCTGGATTTATCATTGGCGGCATCACAGACGTAATCGCCTTTTTGGTAAGACCATCTGCAAATGCTTTTAACCCACTATTTATCCTAACAAGTGCACTTACAGGTGCGATCCCAGCATTTATTATCCATGTCTTACCTGGAGAAAATAGCAAGTTAAAACACAATTTCTGGTATGTATTAATGGCCTTTGCCCTTGGACAATTTATAACATCAGTTATACTGGTTCCACTCTTTAGGCAAATGCTATTTGCTCATCCATTTGTTGCTACAGCATCAGCTGCAGCACTCAGACAATTGTGGCACGTTCCACTATACGCATTCTTGTATATGAACACACAAAAGGTTGTGGAAACACAAATCGATTTTACAAAAGTAAAAGAAACAAGAGAAGAAGTTTAAATTTTATCCCAAGCCAATCGTCATCCAGGCTTGGGATTTTTTATTGGAAAAATTATCTTGTGCTTATTATTAGAATTAATAATAACAAGTGCAGGCTAAATTAAAAATTCAAAATTTTCTTGTAAATATTTTATCAGATATAATCAAAAATATTTTTGCAGAAAAATTCTCGCAAATAATTTGCAAATAGAAGAGGCAGTACAATACCTCTTAGTGTTTTACTACCCAACAAATATTTTTCAAAGAAAAAAGCTCCAGGTTGAAGCCGGAGCTTAATTTTATTTTTCATCTGTATCAGTAGAATCGTTTATGGATTCTACGAATTTTTTATTCTTGTAGTCAATTAATAAATGCTTTACATTTTCTTTATCCGGCAGGTCGTACATATATGGCAGCATTACCTTTTCCATAATAGACCTCAGACCCCTTGCTCCAGTTTCGCGAGCAATGGCTTCTTTGGCAATGGCTTTTAGGGCGCGTTCGGTAAATTCCAAATCGCAGCCGTCCAGTCTAAAGAGCTCTTGGTATTGGCTGACAAGAGCGTTCTTTGGTTCAGTTAAAATCCTAATTAAAGACGCCTCGTCCAAGTCATTTAAAGAAACGTGAACTGGCAGCCTGCCAACAAGTTCTGGTATCAAACCAAACTTAACCAGGTCATGGGCTTCCATGAGTTCAAAGAGCTCGCCAGTCTTCCTATCTTTTTTGGCCTCATGTTCTTGGTTAAAACCGATCACATTTTTGCCCAAACGCTTTTCAATAATGGATTCCAATCCATCAAAGGCCCCACCAACTATAAAGAGGATATTTGTTGTATCCACTTGAATCATCTCTTGTTGTGGATGCTTGCGGCCGCCTTGCATGGGGACTGAGCAAACATTGCCTTCAACTATTTTTAAAAGAGCTTGTTGGACTCCCTCACCACTTACGTCACGAGTTATGCTTACATTTTCACTCTTACGAGCGATCTTGTCGATTTCATCGATGTAAATTATCCCCCGCTCTGCAGCTTCTATATTAAAATCTGCCGCTTGGAGAAGTTTTAAAATTACATTTTCGACGTCTTCTCCAACATAGCCAGCCTCAGTTAATGTTGTCGCATCCGCAATTGCAAATGGCACTTCAAGTATAGTTGCAATGGCCTTGGCAAGTAAAGTCTTACCAGAACCTGTTGGTCCCAGCAAAAGCACATTGCTCTTGTCCAGTTCAACATCTGATTCCACTTGCCTAAAGACGCGCTTGTAGTGGTTGTACATTGCCACTGACAAAACTTTTTTAGCTTCCTCTTGGCCAATTACATACTCATCCAACCGCTCCTTGATTTGCTTTGGTGTCAGTAAAATTGGATCGTTTTTTATTCCCTTATAGAAATTTCTTTCGCTATCGATCATATCTTGGCAGTATCTGATGCAGTCATCACAAATAGATCCGTCAATGCCATTTATGAAAAAATTTACTTCATCAGGAGTCCTGCCGCAAAATGAACAGTGTTCTTTATTTGCCACCTTTTACCTCTGGATATAAAACCTTGTCTATAAGTCCGTATTCTTTAGCTTCTTCAGCAGTCATATACTTGTCTCTGTCAGTGTCACGTTGGATTGTTTCCATGTCTTGACCTGTGCATTCAACCAAGATATTGTTAATTCTTTCCCTTGTCTCGAGAATTTTTTCTGCTTGAATTCTAATATCTTCAGCTTGGCCTTGGCTACCACCAAGTGGTTGGTGGATCATCACGTCTGCATTTGGCAGGGCATATCTCTTTCCCTTGGTGCCAGCGGTGAGTAAAAGTGCTCCCATACTTGCAGCCATGCCCATGCAAATTGTGCTTACATCTGGCTTGATATGGCGCATGGTATCCAAAATCGCCATTCCACTTGTAACCTGCCCGCCAGGTGAATTTATATATAATTGAATGTCTTTGCTTGGATCTTCTGCTTCCAAAAACAAGAGCTGAGCAACTACTAGGTCAGCCATTACATCGTTGACCTCACCTGTTACGAATACAATTCTTTCCTTCAAAAGTCTAGAAAAAATATCGTAAGACCTTTCGCCCCTGCCCGTGTTTTCTATAACCATAGGAACTAGAGCCATCTATTTATCGTCTCCTTCTTCTTTAGCTTTTTTGCTTTCCTTTTTAGCTTTAGCTTTTTTATCTTCGTCTTTTTTATCTTCTTTTTTTGCTGGAGCTTTCTTTGCTTTTTTATCTTCAGCTTCTTCTTTGTCTTTTTTAGCTTCCTTCTTAGCTGGAGCTTTTTTAGCTTCTTTCTTTTCATCCTTATCTTCGGATTTTTTTGTAGCTTTCTTAGGAGCTTTCTTTTCTTTCTTTTCTTCTTTTTCTTCTTCAACTTTGACCCTGTCAACGATTGTCATCAAGTGTTCAACAACTTTTTTGTTGGTAATTCCTTGGTCCATAAAGGTAATGTCGTGTGACTTGGCCATTTCGTAGAACTTATCTGGTTCCATGCCAAAGCCTGAAGCTGCTTCCTTGATAGCTGTTTCACGATCTTCATCTGTAACTTCGTAGCCCAATTTCTTTGCATAAGCAGCCAGAGTCATATTTGCCCTTGCACGTCTTTCTGCAACTTCTTTTAATTGGTTGAAGATGTCTTCTTCTTTTTGTCCTGTGTATTGGAGGAACATATTGAAATCAAGGCCTTGTTGTTGGAGCCTGTACTTGTATTCGTCAAGTTCCTTGTGTTGTTGATCGTGGATAATTGCTTCTGGCACAACAAAGTCAGCCTTTTCTACCAAGGCATCTACTGCTGCGTTTTCTTCTCTAATTGCAATTGCTTCCTTGAGTTGTTCTTCCAAATTCTTTCTGATATCAGCCTTGAATTCATCAAGTGTATCGAATTCTGAAATTTCGCTTGCAAAGTCGTCGTTTAGTTCAGGTAATTCAAATTCTGAAATGCCCTTTAGCTTGGTCTTAAATGTAGCTTCCTTGCCTGCGAGTTCACTTGCGTGATAATTTTCAGGGAAAGTAACTACAACATCAAATTCTTCGTCGATTTTCTTGCCAACAATTTGATCTTCAAAGCCAGGAATAAATTGGCCGCTGCCCAAAACGAGTTCTGTATCTTCGCCTTCGCCACCTGGGAAAGCTTCGTCGCCCAAGAAACCCTTGAAATCGATGATAACTTGGTCGCCTTTTTTGGCTGCCCTGTTGTCAACGATGATTTCTCTTTGGTTTTTGTTTCTTTCGTCTTCTAGGTAAGCGTCAACAGTTTCGTCTGTGACTTCTTCTTCGATCAGTGGAATTTCAAGCTTTTTGAATTCTTCAAATTCGATTTCAGGCATAACTTCTGTTTCAACTTTCATTACAACAGCCTTGCCGTCTTCTAATTTTTCAATGTCAATGTCTGGATAACCAATTGCATTGATGTCTAATTCTTTAACAACAGATTCATAATTTTCGTTAATTGCCATGTTGATAGCTTCTTCAGCAAAAATTCCCTTGCCATAATAGTTTTCGATCATGTGCTTAGGTGCTTTGCCCTTTCTAAAGCCGTCAACTTTAAAGTGTCCTCTATCTTTTAAGTATGCTTTTTGTTCGTATTGTTTAAATTCATCCCATGGTAGTTGCCATTCAAAAACTACCTTATTATCTTTCTTTTCAATAACTTTTACACTCATAGCTATCTCCTTTCAATATTATAAGTAGTATATCACAAAATATATGAGTTTTTCAACCTATTTTAATAGCTACCCAAATCTTACAAGTCTTAACGTTTTTTGCATTTTATGTTATAATTAACCTATGATTTATTTTGATTATGCAGCTACATCTCTCTTTAGAGAAGAAATTTTTGAATATATTTTTAAACACTTGGGCGATTTTGATGGCAACACCGAATCCACCCACGCCTATGGGCGGTCGTCTAGAAAAATTTTAGAGGAGGCTCGTGCAGATATAGCAAGGTCTTTAAATGCGGATCCGACTTATATTTATTTTAACTCTGGTGCCAGCGAAGGCAACAATACAATTTTAAAATCCTTTTATAATAGTGAAATTTTGACCACAAATATCGAGCACTCGTCAATTATAAATAATATTAGCGAAAAAACTCAGATTGTAAAAGTCGACCAGTCGGGCATCTTTAAAGTTGAAGACATTATCGAAAAAATTTCTGATAATACAAAATTAATTTCAGTCCAATATGTAAATAACGAACTGGGAACAATACAACCAGTCGAAGAACTGGGGGCATGGCTAGCCGAAAACCACCCTGACATTTGGCTTCACGTGGATGCGGTCCAAGCTTACGGCCATATTGATATTGATGTAGAAAAAATAAAATGCACTTCCCTGTCGATTTCTGCCCACAAGCTGGGGGCCAGCAAAAATTTTGGTATTTTATTTGCCAATAGAGATTTTGCTCCACTCATTAAAGCCGGCGACCAAGAGCAGGGCCTGCGTGGTGGCACGGGCAATACCATAGGGGCTTACTCCTGTGCCAGGGCTTATGAGTATATGGTAAAGGACAGGGCCTATATAAAATCCCTCAAAGAATATTTCTTAAAGAAAATATCAAAATCAAATATAAATTACCAGGTAAATGGAGATTTAAATTCGCAGACAGATCACATTTTAAATATATACTTCAAAGACTTTGAGACGGATTTTTTACTAACTTATTTGGATATGCATGGCATTTGCGTATCATCCGGCTCTGCCTGCAAATCAGGCAGCCACCTGCCATCGCACGTGATTACAAATACCTACAGTGAAGATCGGGCCGAGCACTCCATCAGATTTAGCTTCGGCTACAAAAATACCTTTGAAGACATAGATAAACTTATTAAAGTACTGGGTGATATAAAATGAAAAAAGTAATAGTGGGCCTATCGGGAGGCGTTGACTCAGCGGTAGCTGCCCTACTTTTAAAAGAACAAGGCTATGATGTTAGCGGAATATTTATGAAAAACTGGGAGGACGACGACGAAAATTGCACAGCCGAAATCGATTACAAGGACGCCGTAAAAGTTGCAGAAAAAATTGACATCCCATATTATTCTGTAAATTTTGAAAAAGAATACAAGGACAGAGTCTTCTCGTATTTTCTTGACGAATATGCCAAGGGTCGCACTCCAAATCCAGACATCATGTGCAACAAGGAAATAAAATTCAAGGCCTTTTTAGACTACGCCTTAAAGCTCGGCGCAGACTATGTGGCAACCGGCCACTACGCTCGTATCGGCAGGGACGAAAAGGGTAACGCCCTCCTTTTACGCGGCGTGGATACAAATAAGGACCAATCGTATTTTTTATCTGCACTTTCAAACGACCAGATCAAAGACGTCCTCTTTCCAGTGGGCGAGCTGACAAAAAAAGAAGTGCGCTCCATTGCCCACGAATACGATTTGCCAAACGCCGATCGCAAGGACTCGACTGGCATTTGCTTTATAGGCGAAAGAAATTTCGACGAATTTTTATCGCAATTTCTAAAGCCCAATCCTGGCAATATCGTCACGACCGACGGCAAAGTTATGGGCCACCACTCTGGACTTATGTTTCACACAATCGGCCAAAGAAAAGGCCTGGGCATTGGCGGACCTGGTGAGCCATGGTTTGTCTGCGGCAAAAATATTAAGACCAATGAACTTATAATTTGCCAAGGCGAAGACAATCCGCTTTTATTTTCCAATCGACTAATCGCATCTGGCTTTTCAAGTCCAGTCAAAGATTTTGAGAAAATCGACCGAGACTGCGTGGCAAAATTTCGTTACCGTCAAAAGGACAACCCCTGCCATGTGCATTTCCTCGATAATGATAAAATCGAAATCACCTACGACCATGTAAAGAGCGTGACTCCCGGCCAACAAGCCGTCCTCTACGACGGAGATGTATGTATAGGCAGTGCCGTCATCGATGAAGTCTACAGGGACGATTTGAGATTACAATTATAAAAAATAGTAATTTAAAAAATTAAGTGGCCACACGGTCACTTTTTTTGTGCATTGGTTTGTTATATAAAGGAAAAATTCGGTCCACATTCTCCTCAGACTCTTGTCCTCAATCGTTCTTCCCTTCGGTCCAACGATTGAACAAGAGGTTGCGTGAGTCACTGCATACCAATCGACGGCGTCCTCGCGGACTTGTCTCTTGGGCAGGGCTGCAAGTGGACCCTACACGCTTCACTAAATTTTTCCTTATTGGAGAAAGAAGTTTGCAGTCACTTAATTTATTGCACGATTTGTGAGGGAATTTCGATGAGGGCCGTAAAATTCACCAATCGAACATCGTTACACTCGTTCTCTTGGGAATTTCTGACACGAGACCTGCTAGCCAATCGACAGCGTCCTTGCGGACTTGTCTCTTGGGCTAGGGCTTCGAAGTGAAATAAATTTTTTAGGACGCAGGTGTACTCAAGTGTACATCGAGGACTAAAAAATTTTTTCACGAGAATATCGCAAAATTAACCACAAATCTCGCGCGAAATTTTACATAAAAAAAGGCGAGCCATCGCTCGCCTCATCTTTAAATATTATCTTAATCTTACTGCGGTTCCAGAAACTGTGACCATTAGCATTGACCCACCTTGGCCCAAGACTTCGTAGTCCATCTTGCATCCTACAACTGCATCTGCTCCGAGCCTTCTTGCTCTTTCTTCAATTTCTTCCAAGGCTTCTTCTCTAGCCCGCATAAGTTCATTTTCATAACCAGAGCTCCGTCCACCAAAAAAATCTCTTAGGCCTGCACCCAGGTCCCTTAAAAAGTTGACGCCACTAACTACTTCGCCAAAGACAATGCCCATGTATTCAGAAATTTCTCTACCTTCTATACTTTGTGTTGTTGTAATAATCATTTTAATTCACCTCTTAATACATATATACCACAATTTTTTATTTTTAAATATTTTACAAAAATATAATCTGGCCAAAACAAATTCCCTTGGCCAAAAAACTTGCAAAAATCAAACAATAGGAGTATATTATTATCCAGGAGGAAATGAACAGTGAAAGCATTATTTATAGTTATTAATCACGAAGAACACTTTAACGAACTTTTAAAAGAATTTGCCTCGGCAGGCGTAACTGGAGGAACCATCCTTGAAAGCGAAGGACTTGCAGCCTCTCAAGCTGAACAAGCACCTGAGCTTGGCATGAATTATTTTAGGCTCTTTTTAAACCAAGGCAGGCCATACAACAAGACCATCTTTTTAATTGCAGAAGGACAACATCTTGAAGACGCCAAGAACTGTGTTAGAAAAGTCGTCGGCAACCTAGGCAAGGAAAATGTCGGCATCATGTTTACCGTGGATGTAGACTCCTTTGAAGGCTTGACTAAGTAGGTGGCAAATAGATGGAACCAATACTTTATTTATCAATCTTACTCTTGGCAGGATTAATTGTCGCCCGTCTTTTGGGCAAATTAAAATTCCCAGATGTAACTGGTTACTTAATCGCAGGCATACTCATAGGCCCATCTGTTATCGGACTTATTCCAGCAGATGGCGTCAAGCAAATGGAAATCGTCAGCCAAGTCGCCCTTAGCTTCATTGCCTTTTCAGTCGGCAGCGAAATGAATCTAAAACAAATCAGAAAAATCGGATCAAAAATTATCTTGGTCACTTTTTGTGAAGCCTTGGGCGGCATGCTGGTTGTAACTCTAGCCATGCTCTTGATCTTTAAAACAGATGTGGCCTTTGCCATTACCCTCGGTAGTATCGCTTCTGCAACAGCACCTGCAGCTACACTTATGGTCATCAGACAATACCAAGCCAAAGGCGATTTGGTAGATGTTTTGATCCCGGTTGTAGCCCTTGACGACGCAGTTTGCATCATGGCCTTTGGCGTTGCATCATCAATCGCAACAGCTATGCTATCAGGTGGCGCCCTTAGCATGAATACCATGCTCTTAAAACCACTAATGGAAATTGCCCTTGCAATTATAATCGGCCTTGCAGGTGGTATCGTCTATATACTCCTCAGCAAAAAAGTTAGAAACAATGAAGAAAATCTAACCTTTACTCTTGCCATGATCTTTGGTATAACAGCAGCGGCCTTTGCCCTAAATCTATCGTCACTTTTGACACTTATGACCATGGGCATCATAATTTCAAACTTTGGCAGGGTCAACAGAAAATATCTGGAACTTATAAACACAGTTACCCCACCAATCTTTGTTGCCTTTTTCGTTTTGAGCGGCGCCGATCTTAATCTCGCCGACCTCAAGACAGTTGGTGTGCTCGGAATTGCCTATGTAATAGCAAGGCTTATTGGTAAGATTTCAGGTGCATATTTTTCAACCAAGGCCACAGGCTTCCCAGGCCACGTATCCAAATACCTTGGTCTCACCCTTGCTCCACAAGCAGGTGTTGCAATCGGTCTTAGCCTGATCGCATCGCAAATAATCCCAGACCCCCACGGCGCACAAATCCGTACAGTAGTTTTGGGTGCAACAATTATTTACGAGCTCACAGGACCCCTCGTTGCAAAATACGCCCTCAAAAAATCTGGCTGCATTGCAAGCGACAAATAAAATTTATTTTAAAAAGAGTTTTAAAATCTCTTGCAATATCATTCGTAAGATAATTTTAAAAATAATTTACAAAAGCTCTTACAATATCAAGTGCAAGAGCATTTTAAAAACAGTTTGCAAAAACAAAATCATACAAGAAAAGCGTGAGAAAAAAATCTCACGCTTCTTTTTTTGCCGTCAATCAAATTTATAAATATAATCTTCCTCGCCAATTTTTTCAAAGCCCACAAGGGTAAAAACCCTCTGGCTTTGCTTGTTAAAAGGATAAATAGAGGCCCGCACCTCACCCATGCCCTTGGCCTTGGCCAGGTCCAAAATATTTTTAATAACCCGCCTGCCTATGCCCTTGTTCTGATTTTCTTTTGAAATAACAATTGCAATCTCCCCGTCATCTTTCAAGGACACATCACCCACAAGTACCGACTTGTATTCAATATAATAGACCTCCCCGTGGCTGGATAAATAATCATACATTTTATTTAATCGGTCAAGGTCGTAGACAAAATCAATGTCGTCTACCTGCTTGCAGACGTCCTTGTCCTGGTACCATCTTATTGCCACGTCATTATTCTTATAATATGGAATCAGCCTAATATCCTCATCCACAATCCGTATTTTCATAGGCCCTCCTCAAAAATAAAAGGCTTCACAAAACTGAAGCCTTACAAATACAAATCAATCCAAATTATCAGTCAGCTGGTAAAAATTTTCCTTCAAAGATTTCAAGTGATTTTTATCCATATCGCTTGCCATTGAGTCCATAAAAATCTCATAGGCTTCATCGTAAAACTTCTTGACCTCTTGGGCTGAATTTTGACTTGAATGCATAAAGATCAGATTGAGGCCATTTAAAATATTCCTAGCAACGCTGGGGTCCTCCTTGCCGTAATGAATGAGCTGATAAAAATTAAAGTAAAGCTCATCATGAACGGTAAATTCCTTGTAGATAATCTTGGAAGAGTCATCCAAGATCTTGACCTTGTAATTGGACTTGTGGGAAAAAAGAACCGACAAAAGCATAGAAATTTTTCTAATACATATAATGGCAGTGTTGGGATCGTTGATGCCAGGACTAATAGCCCTCAGAGCAATTTCAACCAGGTTTTTGACCTCGTGCCTGTAATCGTCGGTGTCATTTGGCGACTCACTGTAAATAAAGCAAGATGAAATCTTCTCTGCAAGATCGTCCGCCTTATCATACTCGGCCTCTCTAATATCAATATTTAAATTGGCCACATTCATACCGCGGACCAGATAATCTCCCACCTTGTAGTTGATTATCAGCGACAGCTGGCCTTCCTTTAAAATCTTGGCAAGCTTGTCATCATCAATTGCATACAAGTAGCCAGAGTCCTTGGCGTAAATTCTCGTAATGTCCTGGTCGTATTCCTCCAGAGAAAAATCTGTTGAAACAGTCTCATCCAAAGACGCATCATCCTTAACGCACTTCAAAGCCCGGTCATAAATATCCTCTATAACATCCCTGGCCTTGATCGATTTTAAAACCGTCTTTACAAACAATATAAAATAAATCATCGACGCCATGGCGTACAAAATCCCAATGCTGCCTGATATAACCTTGACCTTGTCCGGCACATTTTGAATCATCAAGAGAGAAAAAATCGAATAGAAAAATCCTCCAATGAATATTCCAAAAAGGCTAAGCACATAGGGCTTGTCGATAAACTTTTGCATGGCCCTGGGCGTAAAGGAATTGGCGTACTGATTTAAAATACTCAGGATCGTCGTCAAAGTAAAAGTCGTAACCGTCAAAAATACACCAGCCAAAGTCGTTAGAAATGTCGTCGACACATCCTTGGATAGCATGAGCTGGTCGGGCACAAACTGCCTAAATTCAAAACCCCGGTAGTCGATAAAATACGACACAACCAAGAGTAAAAACGATATAAAAGTAAAAATAGTAATATTTAGCATATTCCTATTCTTTGCAATCTTCATTTTAAGTTTTGTAAACATAATAAACCTCTTTAAAATTTTTCTATAAAACAATTATACCTCAAAAAATAAAATTTGGCAAAACAAAGACAAGTAAAAAATATCCAATTATTGTTAACATCTTTTGCATTATTTACATTGATTTTATACATAAATATGCTATAATTGTATTAACATATTAAATAGGAGGTATCTTATGTATTGTAAAAATTGTGGAAACCAATTACAGGAAGGACAAAATTTCTGCGTAAAATGTGGCTGTCGTGTAGAAAGCCAAGCATATAATCAAAGCTACAACCAAAGCTATAATCAAGGATATGATCAAACAACATACCAAAGACAAAGAGGGCAAGGCAACTTTTTAAAAGCAAGAAATTATGCTTTTGCTTATAGGGTGTTCTCCGTCCTATTAATTATTGCCAGCCTATATTTCATACAGCTTGGCAGGATGAGCTTTAACATAAACAAACAAGCTGAATCCATTCGTCAAATAAAAGGAGCCGCTTCTATATTAGCTCCTGAACTAAATCTAATTGATGATGAACTTATAGAAAGTGCAGCCGGCCTAATCGATAAATCCCTAGGCATAGGTGCCCAAGAAATTGCAGACATATTGATAGATTCCAAAGAATATAGATATGCAGGATTTCTTGCCTATCTCTTTTCTGCCCTATTAATTGCCCTATCAATCTACTCAATATCTAGTCTGGGCAATCCAAAAAATATGAAAAAAGTCCTCACCTTAAACGCCTTTTTATTTATTATCGCAGGCGTAGCCACCTTGCTAGGTATAGGAAGCAGACCAATTTGGGGAATAATGGGCTATATACTAATTTCCGTCGCAGTAGCCACTATCCTATCATTTTTCTTAAACAGAGGAATTAATAAGGAATTGACTTATAATAATTATTATTATTAAAATACAAAAGAAAAAAGCTGTTAGAAAAAATCTAACAGCTTTTTTTGTTTGCTATTGTTTTTCCAAAACTTTGCAAACTCCAATAAAAAGCCCCTCGAGTTTGAAGGGTTAAAATTAAGATTATATTTTTAAGTAAATTATTTTTCGACTCTGAAAATAATTGTATAATGAACTAATGAACCCACGCCAGTCTTTTCATTTCCAACTGGGAGAATTTGCACCAATTCCCATCCTTCTTCAGCTTTCTTTGCAACAATTTCCTTGCATTCTTCAAAAGTGTCTGTCTTTCCTGCCTTGACTCCACCCTTTACTGGGACATCCACAAATTCATATCTTGCCATAATAACCTCCTAAGTCAAAATCAAATTGTTTTACCTAACATATTAATTATACTCCTATAAGATTCTTTTTCAAGCTAAAGCCATAATTGTTTTTTTACAAACTCGCAACCGTCTTTAACTTTTATATTAGTCGCCAATCTTATTTGAAAAATTAAAGGCAGATGCTATAATATCTTTAAGGAGAGATAGAAATTATGAAAAATTTGAAGAAAAAGTTAAGTGAAAATGCAAATCTCGTAAGGTCACTGACCTTTATATTTTTAAACCACTACACCTTTTATTACCTAGACTACTTGTGTGAATTAACCTTTAATCCCTATAACAGAGAGATCAACATGATTTTTGATGGCTATGAAGGCATAGCAGGATATGTTTTTCTGGTCCAAATTCTCCTCTATCTACCAGGTATCTTGGACATGTTTCTCTTAATCTTCTTGTATCACAGGACTTTTATAAGCAGAGACGCTTACATCTTGCACGCCTTTACAATATACATGGGTCAATATATCTTTTCTCCTTTTCGACTAATGGAACAAGCACCAATCACCCACCCCATAATAGTGGCCCCCTTTGCAATATATATCTTAGAATTCTCCCTCATCGCCTATTTTAAAAATGCAAATATCTATATGAGAAAAGACTCCTATCTCCTAGACTACATAAGCAGTCATTTCAGATAAAAGGATAAAACTACACAAACGCAATCTCGCACAAACAATATCACAAACGCAAATTAAAAGAGCCGGCTCACACACCGACTCTTATTTTTTAATCTTCTTATTAAATTTAAAAAGTTATATCCTCTGTCGCTTTTAAAATATCTTGAATATTCAAATGCCCATTATAAGTCATAGAATAGTGTTTATTTCTTCCAATTATCAAGTGGTCTGCAATTTCTACTCCTAAGAATAACCCTAACTTTGCCAGCCTCCTAGTCACAAGGACATCGTCCTTAGACGGAGTAAGGTCGCCAGTTGGATGATTGTGGACAAGTATAATATTTTTCCCGCCAATTTTTATAGCCTTCCTAAAAACATCTTTGGGAGCGCAAGTTGTGCCAGTCGTTCCACCCTTGGAAATAACATCATCACCAATAAAATGATAGCCGCTATCCAAGATTAAAACCATAAAAAACTCCTCCTGCTTGTGAGAAAGCTTTGCATTTACATACTTAATCATGCTCTCCTCATCATTAATAGTAATCAAATCCTCTTCGGCCTGCCTAGTATAAAGATCTTCAGAAAATTCTACGATTGCCCGAACCTTCTCAGCAGTCGCTTCATCTATCCCCTCAATCTCCATCAACTCTTCTTTTTCTTTGCGATATAGGTTTGTGTAATTACCCTTAAGTTCACTCGCGATTAAACCCGCCGCTTTTTCACCAATTATCGTCGCTAAAAACTCTTGCATATAATAACTCCTTTTGTTGTTATAAATTTACAGCTGGTACACAGTGCACCAGCTGTTTTTTTAATTAATTTGTATGTTTATATGTTTTTTAACATACCCTTATTACATTGCAAAATATTAATATGATAGCTAGCTTATACATTCGATTTTAATATTTTCACAGTTTTTTACTATTGTTCTTCTACTAGGAATTAATATTTCTTTTGCTTCTCTTACCTTACCAGCATAGTAATTAATACTATAATAATATTTTTTATAATCTTTATAAATCTCTGCAATTTCTTGCTTGTTATCATACGTCAAAATCCAGTAATAATTATCTAATAAGCTAATTTTATTTTTTAACTCTATATGATTATCATGTTCGAAAAAGTTTGTATATAAGTTTTTACCTTGCTCATAATATGGAGGGTCAAAAAATATAAAGATATCTTCTTCATTATAATTTAGTATTATTTCTTGAATCAATTTATTCGCTTCTAAATTATACAGCTTAATTCTATCCTTATATTGATATATCTTTAAAAACTTTTGAATAACAGTTTTTTTATTAAACCTACAATCTAGTTTATATTTACTATCCTGATTCTTGCCCCCTATTGGTCCTCCAGTAATAATTCCAGATCTATTAGTCCTATTCAAAAAATAAGTAGCAAAAGCTAGATTGTATGAATATTCCCCTTTTTTTATCAATTTATTGTATATGGCCTTTTGTTTATTCCATTCTTCTATATTGATATCAACTTTTTTTATATCTTCAATAAATTTCTCGTTCTCGTTTAATAGTGCATACCAAACTGAGTAAATACCTACATCATAATCATTTATTATAACAGTACTAACTCTATCTTTATACAGTAATTCTAGACCAGCCCCAAATCCTCCTGAAAAAGGTTCGGCATATACAACGTTATTCAATTTATTATGATTCAATAATTCCGATAAGAATTGTGATAGTTGCGTCTTCCCACCAGGATATCTTAAAGGGGAATTTGTTCTTGCCATATTAACGTCCTCTCTACATATTTGCTTTAACTTTATTTTCTACTATATTAAATACCCTCTGAACTTCATCTTTAAAAGTCAAAAGTTCTTCTGGATTTTTCTCATAATAATATGATAATAACTGAGTCTTAGAAATAAAATTTTTAATGTATGCTAAATTTTCTTTATCAAATAATTTCTTTAGCTCATCATTTTTTATGTTATTTTTATCTTCAAATTTTGCTGAATCAAGGAACCTTTTTAGTTTATAAGATGTATAATCATTTTCTAAATCCATATCTTCTAATTTCTTCCAAAATCTATCTTCAAATAATATTTGTTTTAAAATATAATAATAATACGATTCTGGTGCCAAAAATGTTGGTAATGCTATAATGTTTTCCTTTAAATCACGTTTTTGAAAACCTTCTATATCATTATTTAAATAATCGTTCAAAAAGTTTCTATCTGAATCTTTTTTAGAATCTCCATCTACTAGTATAACAACTGACTCAAAATACTTATCAAAATTTCTCAACCCCTCTAATTGTTTGTGGCCTAAAGACATCGGAAAAACTTTATACTCTGGCAAACTTAATTTTTCTGATTTATTTTTATCAGCTCTTTCTATAGTTTTTATTAATTCATCAAATATAAATTTGGTTTCAAAGTCTTCACAATAAACTTTAATAATAGGTTTATAAAAACTTCTTTCATCAAACATATCAGCTTTAATATCTTCAATCGAATTTACGTTTTTTTTGATTCTTGGTAATCTTGGATCCAACAAGTATATTAGTTTATAATCTTCATTGTTTCTATTTTGTTTTTTTATAATTTTTTCTAGCATTGTCATGGAGTGAGTTGTCATTAATACTTGAAGTTGTAAATCATCAGTTAAATCTTCAAGTAACTCAAATAATCTTATTTGCGCACTAGGATGTAGAGATGCATCAACTTCATCAATACATATAATACCTCCTAAATACATATCTCCCTGCTTTTGTTTCAAATAATAAAAATCCACTAATGCTGATATGATCGTACCTAAATTATCCTCACCAATAGATTGAGTCCTAGCATCTGAGTCTTCTAATTTTACATGTATTCTTCCATTAGTGTTGACTACTTTTTTTATTTTACTCATTTTATACATATCCACATTAATAGAATCGGGCAAAACTCTATTATACCACTCTATATACTTTTTTATTGCACCATCTTTTACAATCTCGTTACTGTCCATAATATTATTTTCTTTTAATTCTGTTTCTCCCATAGGATACAATCTTGACAATGATATAAATATCGTCGGAACAGGGACTCGTCCAGAGTGACCAATATTGTAGAGTTTTTTAGTTTCCTTATCCACTTCCTCAACTGTTTTTCCCTCTGTGAAAAAACTTGTAACTCTAGGTATTACTCTTATGCCCCGTCCTTGATCAGAGTCATCTTTTAAACCTAACCTTTTTTGAATGAAACCGTCTCCAGCTTTTATTTTCAAATAAGATGAATATGAATCATTTCTTTGATTCTCATACTCCTCTTTTGTAATTACAAAATATTCATCAAAATGTGGAAAAAATTTACCTCCTGCAACTCTTGTCCCTGAGCTACCAAAAGCCATAGCAATTAACGACATGATATTTGACTTCCCAACACCATTAATACCAGAGAAAACTGTCATTTTTTTGCCCAGTTCAATGTCAATATCCTTTAGTTTTCTAAATTTTTTTATATATAGTTCATCAGCTAAATATCTCATTTAATCAACTCCTATTTTATATACTTATCTATCGCCTCTTCAAACTCTTTCATTCTCTCTTCTTTATTAAAGAATGGAAGGCCTACTATTTTATACTTATTGTCATCTGCATAAATTTTTGTTGGTATTCCTTGTCCTTCTATTTTTAATAAGAAATCTTCTTTCCACTTATCTGTATCTAAAAGATGTCCCCCTTTAGGTTCTATATAAATCTGCTCTTGGGTATACCCGTCTGCCCCATTTTTTCTTAAGAATAGTAAATAGTCTGGTTCAAATCTTTCTCCGGTGTCAAATTCATATATAGCAAGGGCTGCTATTCTTTCGTTCCTAACCAAATAGATTTCATCATAGTTTTTCTTGAGGTCGTTTAATATGCCTTTAAAATAACTGACAAACTTCTTTTCTTCAGTAGTTCCATAATTATCATTATAGACATACCATGGTTCTGCTTCCAAATCTAGTTGATCTTCTCCAAACATACATAATTGAGAGACACCAACTCCATCCCCATGAGGATTATCTACATAAATTGTCTTATCTCTTATTACATCACGAACATTATTTGCATAAAATTCTCTTGTGCCCTCATACTCTGTTTGTATTCTTTGAATATATGTTGCTATATCGGTGAGAATTTTCATACAACCTTCATACAAATCTTTTGCCTTAACACTATCATAAGGCGATTCTATGATTAGGGTAATATTACCCAAGTAGTTATCTGCTTGCAAAAATTCTTTTTTAGATTTTAAATTAGGAAAATATGACTTAAGCGTATTAAACTTAAGTATATTAAAATTATCCATTGCACCTTCAGATATATTTAATGGAATATCTTTAAATTTAAATCTAAATGTTTCAAATTTAGTGTTGTCTCTTGCTTGGCCTTCATCAAATAGCCCGTATAAAACTGAGCTTCCCGTATAAACTTTATGTTGATAAAATCTGTTTTGAATTTTTTCGTCAATCTCACAAACGGACTCTCTAGACTTTTCTACTCTTCTATTCGAAAATACATAAGCGTACCTAAAGAAATCTGTGTTTTTAAATTCATCTTTTAATTTATACTCTATTTCAATTGGTGCATCTAACAAGCCTGTTTGTTTTAGAGCATATCTTAACTCACTTATATACCTTGAATCCTGCATTGAGTGATATAGCAATGTCTCTAAAATTCTATTCTCATTTGTTATATCATTATCATATTTACGCTTGTTTCTAGGCTGATCATCTTCAATTTTAAAAGGACAATATCTAGCTCCCCGACCTATTAATTGAGCCTCGGATATGGTTGTTTTTCCCGGCTTTCCACCTTTACCATCCCTAGTTTCATAAAGTCTTACAATATCAAATAGATTGAGAACATCCCAACCCTCATTTAACATATCTACTGTAAAAATGATCCTATAAGGGTTATCTTCAGCTTCAAGCGAGTTTACATAAATTTGTTTTTCTCTTTCCTCAGAATCGTTCTTAGAATTAAGTATTAAAGAATTTTCTGCTGCAAAGCCTCTTTTTAAATCTGCAAGCAAAGAATTTAGGCTTGGATCCTTTTTGAGAAAATACTCCATAGCATTTCTTAGGTACTCGTTTTCAGAGTTTTTAAATTTCATTATGTCATCAAATTCTAGGCTATTTAATTTTTTATAAAATTCTTCATAATGTTCTTTAGACTCTTTAATGCTCTTAGATTTTAAAAGAATGACCGGTTTTATATTTTGGCCACTATCCCCAAACAGGTGTCTTCTATATTCGCTAATAATCAGAGCAAGTAAAGTCCTTGTCCACCTATCATAATCCCCCTGCATATTTCTAAAATCTTTAGTATATCCGCTTTCTCTAAATTTAGACAGAGTATAGTCATATATAATTTTATCCTTATATTTTCTTTCTACATTAGGATCTTTCAAGTCAGCAGTTGCAGTAAATTCTAATAAAATATTGTTATTATTGGCCTCAAAAATACTCTGAATAGTATTTTCCCAACTTTCAGCATTCTTTTCAATATTTGTTTTTTCAGTTTTTGTTAAACCCTTAGTAAGAGTATTTATATGGTGAGACTCATCAGAAATCAAAACAATTTTATCATTTTCAAAGTCTTCAAAAGTAGGAGCGTTTTCTTTCGGATACCACATATCTAAATGGAGTTGTTGCGTAGAAGTAAAACAAATATTAATGGCATTTTTATCATAAAAAGCAAAGTTTCCTACTTCTTTTATCTGAACTTGCTCTCCCATTAGTTCAATGTTATTAGCAAAAAGATATTTAATAGAATTGTTGTTTAAAAAATTCTCCCTAGTTTTTTCTATAATGTTATTTTGGTTAACAAAAAATAAAAATTTTCTATAACCTCTTGTATATAAATAAAGAATAAGTCCTGCCATTATAACAGTCTTTCCAGATCCCGTAGCCATATGGAAAAGATTGTGAATACGCTTGTCTTTTATTAAATCACTTTCTGCATAGGTTATAAAATACCTGAAGGCTTCTTCCTGGTAGTCTCTCAAAACAATATTATCATTCAAATTAGCCATTATATAGTCTGGTAGCTCTTTTAAGCCGACAAATTGCTTCAAGGCATCTAGCTTTTGATATAAATATTGGTCAGTCATAAAATCACTCCTTACCATAAAAACTTCTGGTAAACTTTTTATCAGATTCATTTACGTTATAATCTTCATCATCAATATCTGATAAATTTATATAAAGTTTGTTCTTATTTAAAAGTTCCATTACAAGATTTTTTTGCTCATCAAGACTTAATTTTTTGAAATCTTCTTCAGTATCCTTTAAATCCTTTGGAAGCACAGAAGGAATCAACTTTCCATAATCAATCGCTTTGTTTAGAACATCTTTAATTTCTTCTGATGTTTTTGAATCTTCAAGCTCTTTGACTAGACTTTCGTTATCTTCTAAAAGTTCACAGTAAACAAAAGAGCCTCCCCCTAGCCATTTAGTTTCTTTTGATATTCCTGATGAATCTCCTTTTATTACATTGTTTAATCTTTTAATTGCCATGTCTTCAATGTAATTCATTTGATCTATACCAATATATTTTCTACCTAATTTATGAGCAGTAGCAGCAGTAGTTCCTGATCCAATATGATAATCCATCACGATGTCTCCTTCAGATGTGGAAGATTCAATAATTCTTTTCATTAATTTTTCAGGTTTTTTTCCAGCACCAAAATCAACATTGCCTTCTAATTTTACAGAGCTCCAAGATATATCATCCCATAAAGTACCAGCCTTTTCCGTTTTATATATATAATCCCCCTCAATTAACACTGTTTCTTTTAAATAGCTAACTAACCTTTTTGTATTGCCAATAAAGCCAACATCAACTAATTTTCCTTTGTTTTTACCAGATACTGGAACATATCTAGCAATAACTAAGTCAACATCATTGGAAACATTCTCTCTTACTCTATCCCTAATAGAAGTTTGGGCATTTTCTGTTGTATATATTTTGTCAATATATCTTCTATATATCTCTTCTTCTGAACAATTTTCTTGCTCAGCTAACTTTTTTACACTTATAGATTTATAATTCTTCATTTCATAAAGTTTTATAATATCCCCAAATCCATCAACTGTTTCTCCAATATAATGCTCTTCGCCCATATCTAGCATAACATTAGTATACGCAAAACTTTTTCCTTCTTCTTCTCTTTCAGATATATATTTGTTAAGTGGTGTTTTTATATATTGAGTTTTCAATATTGAATTTTCATTTCCATAGATTAATATATATTCAACATTTTTCTTTAACTTTTTATCTTCCCCTCCTCCACTAGCTCCAGAAGAAGCTTTAGATTTTACAATTATTGTGTTTATATACTTGTTGTTTCCAAATATTTCATCCATAATGACTTTTAAATACGCATAACCATCATCGCCTATTTGAACAAATATAAAGCCGTCATCTTTCAAAAACTTAAGAGCTACCTCTAGTCTATTTTTCATGAAATTAAGCCAAGTTGATAATTTAAAATTACTATTATAAAGAAAAGTGTCTTCTTCTTTTTTTTCGTCAAAGTAATAAGGTGGATCAATATAAATACATTTTACTTTGTCTCCATACCTTTTTAAAAGACTAGAAAGTGCAATTAAATTATTTCCTTTAATAATCAAATTATCATCTTCATTAAATTCTATATTTTCCTCAAACCCATCTTTCGTATACCTTTTTGCGTTACTTAAAACTTTTGGAGCAAGGAGTCTGTTAACTTGATCGGGAGCAAGGATTTCATTATAAAATATTTCATCTCTCTTTTGATCTTCTTTGGTTTGTCCACCTTCCAAGACGCAATCTTTATATGGCCAAACTAGAGAAACGTCTTCTTTTTGACTAATCAAATTATTATTTCTATCAACCAATCCTATTTTATTTTTATACATTGTATATGAATCAGGTAAAAATTCTTTTGACTCTACAATCCAGATGAATTTGTTAATATCAAATACATAGATATCATCTATCTTTTTAAATAGACTTTCTTTTAAAAACTCATTAATCAAGAGCGCTTTTAATAATTTCTCATCATTATCTCTCGCAGCATCAGAAACTTTAGTTTTGATAATTTGATTGTCCTCTCCAATAAAACGTTCATCTTTGCTAAGAACATCTTTTAACTCGTCTAAAAATCTCATACCCATCCCCCTTATGTATAGTTAACTTCATTATACAAGAAGGGGTCTTTAAATTCAACCAAAGGACTTGGCTAAATATGTTAAAATAAACATTTTATTATATTATGCAAAAAGATTTACTTAAAATATCAATTGACTTTTCCTAAATTAAAGTCTATAATTATACCAATATGATTTAATTAATTAAATCATAACTGAGATCCAGTTCTAAATATTTTAAAGAGGTTTTTTATGGAAAAATTTTTTTACGAGCTTAAATTAATATACAACAAGTACAAGCTCTTGGATAGTATGAAGTCTGATTTTAATATTTTCTCCCAGCTTTTAAATCCCTATGACGAGGTTAATCTCCACTCTAAACTTATTTATTCGATTTTGAACGATTGCAAGTTTAAAAAAGAATTTATGTTTAACTTTTTAAAGACCACAGGCGTTATATCAGCTGAGGATGTAGGTCCTAATGATCTTAAAATTATAGATGTTGAGAGGGAGAAGGCTTTTCCCGATGGACGAATGGACTTGTTTTTTTCTTGCAATGTCAAGGATAAAAATGTCAAGGACAAAAAGTATGCAATCATCATTGAAAATAAAATCTTTGCTGGCGATCAATACGAACAGATAGACAGGTATATAAAATTCGCTGACGAGTACCAAGCCGATGTCAAAAAAGTTTTTTATCTGACTCTTATGGGCCATGCTCCATCTGAAGATAGTGCAAGTAATTTAGACCGGGTGAATTTGATTTCCTATAACAATGAAATTTTAAATTGGATTGAAAATTGTATCAAAATTTCTGCCAGAGAGCCCGCCCTTAGGGAAGTGCTTATTCAGTATGCAGACTTGTTAGAAAAAATAACTGGAAAGGATGTAGATTATACTATGGATGTTATGAACTTTTTATTGGAATCCCCTGAAAATTTTAATATGGCAAACAGCATACAGCCAGCTATCATCGATGCCAAGACAGATCTACAGATGAGGTTTTGGAAAAAACTTGAAGAGTCTCTAGACGAGATGTTTAGAAATTTCTCTGGCCTCAATTATAGAAAAACCGACCGAGACGAAGACATTGGACCAGTTAATCCTTGGTATTCGGAAACAATAATAAAAAATTACTACAACAACATGAGAAACTCCTCATGTTATGGAGTAATGTATTACTTATACAATAGGGATGACTTGGGCGATTTGTGTTTTAAGATTGAGTACAACAAAGGAGAATCTTTGTTTTATGGGATAACCAAACAAGCTCCAGGAGTCAATATAGATAAGTTGGAAACAGATGGTGATCTAAAAAAGAAACTTGAATCTCATGATTATAAATCATCAACCGGATGGTTTACCTGGAAATATCTTATGTTTAATGATAAAAAATACGATTTTTTCAATATGGATCCTGACCTTGTCAATATTCTAATGGATTACGATAGACTTGATGATCTAATTAAAAAAATTACAAAGGAAGTCGAGAACTTTATCCATATAATTGTAGATTAATCTGGTCTTACGATTAGTTTGTATAAATAAGCTAATTATAAAATAAAATTTTTATTCTGAAAGGAGAGCTGTTATGAGCAAGCTAAACAAATCCTATTTTCAAACTCTCAAGGGCAAGAATGTTGCCTTCAAAGAGGTAAAGTCGGGCGAAGACATTTCTGTTCAAGTCGTTGAGCACTTCCCTGACTACAAAGTCCAGGTCTTAAAGAGCAGGTCCTTTATTAAGGATACGATTAAAGTGAAATTCGTTGAACATTTCCCAGATGTAAAAATCCAAGTTGTCGACCATTTTCCTGACTTTTCAATCTATATGGAATAATTTTCCCAAGCAAAAAGCGGTGGTTCAGCCACCGCTTTTTTATTTTCATTTTCTCCTTTTCCACGGGATTATCCTATTTACATTTTTACAGTATTCGATGTATTCTTGTCCGAATTTTTCGCGCAACCATTTTTCTTCTGTGTTTTTAATGAGTATGGTTAGGAAGGCCCAGTATATTAGAGGTAATATTAAGAGCAGATAGTTGTGGGCCATTATAAGCAGGCCTGTAAATAAAAATATAAAGGCTGAGTAGACTGGGTTTCTGACGATGGCGTAGACTCCGTCTGTGATTAGTTTGTTTTCTTTTACTTTTGCATTTATTTTTTGTATTAGGACTGCCCTTATCCATAGGTTTATGCCGAACAAAATTGAAAGCCCTCCAAGTATATTGAAATAAATTTCCCCTTGGTCGATTTGCCCAGCTTTTAAATATCCATAATTGGATAAGATCAGACCGATGATTGTTAGTCCCAGGCAGGTAATTACATAAATGGGTCCAACTCCAAAAGTTGGCATTTTATTTGTTTGCGTTTTCATTTCTGTCCTCGATTTATTTTAACAATTCAATAATTTTGTCTTGGGCCTCTCTGCCCTCTCTAAAAAATCTTAAAAGCGGATAGCAGTGGCACATGCCCTTTCCAACAACGATTTCGTATGGGGCCTGGTATTTTTCCATGGCCTTTTTAAATTCGTCAGCAAAGGCATAGAGGCATTCATTTTCACCGTAATAAAAATATGTTTTCGGAAAGTCGGTAAAATCTCCCACTCTTCCGTCAAGCATATATTCGGGTATGTCTTCATCGCCTTTTGTAATTTCCCTTGCAGTTATAAAATAGGTTGGATCAATTATTATGTCTTTGTGATTAAGTGCATTTAATTTTTCCCAAATCTCTTTATTTTCATCAAGATTTACATCAGGTATACCGCCGGGTGAAACTGAAATGATTTGGCCAGGCATTTTAAGCGGCCTACCCATTGCATTGTTGTGCAAAAATATTCCAAGGGCCAAGCAGGCTCCTGAGGAAAATCCCAACACGCTTATATTTTCTGGATTGTAAGTTTGGGTCATCAGTCTATAGGTCTCAAATGAGACTTGGTATGTCTTATCCACCTTTACATCCTCCGAGCAAAGGGGATAAAACAAAAACCATACGTCTTTATTTGTTTTTTCCATTATTCTTTCCGCCAAAGAAAAATCTAACTTATCAGGTCCTGTAATCATGCCTCCGCCGAAAAAATAAAGGACTGCACCAGAGGCAGGACTTTGGTTTTTTTGATAAGAGACCAATCTGTAGCCCATGACATCTCTGTCGAAGAGATAATAATTTTTTCTCTCTGCCCTTTTTCTTGCCTTCTTTAAATCAAAGACCTTTTTTTCATTTTCTCCCCTTGCGTACTCAAGCATCTCGTCTTTGTCTTTTAAAAACATTTTTTTGACTCCGACCAGTCTGACTATTGACGATGCAATTTTATAAGTTAAGCTCATTTTATTTACCTCATTTAAAAAATTTATTTTTTCCCAATAAATGCTAGTTGTTTTTTCCCATCTAAATGATAGTCGCAGCAAAAACCGATATTCGTAAGCATTTTTGTCAAATCGTCTGGCGTGTATACTTGCATTTCTATCTTATGCGCTAAAATTCTAACATCTCTTCTGTCCATAGATGAGACTTCATTACAGATTAAAAACTGTCCGCCATTTTTCAAAAGGCGATAAATTTCTTTAAAGCATTCCTCTATGTCATCCCAAAAATAAATAGTTTCAAAAGCTGTGATGATATCTATGGATTCATTTTCAAAAGGAAGGCTCCTTACATCTCCCACTGAAATTTGACATCTGCCGGACTCAATTGCTTCTTTATTTATATCGCTTGCCATTTTTACACTCGTCTCTGAGTGGTCAATCCCATATACTTTGTTAGCCTTGGTTAAAAAGTATTCAATATTGCGTCCACCGCCACACCCCAAATCTAGGACTTTATATTCTTTTTTTATTTCTAAGTAAGACCTACCCCAACTTGCTAATTTTTCATGCCCTTTATTCATGCTCTTTAACATGAATCTGCCGCCAAAATTGTCTTTTGGCTTTCTAAAATTTTCTAAAAATTTCTTAAACATTTAGGCCTCCTAATGATAATTATTATCATCTATATTATAGCACAATTTTTATTTTTTGTTTACATTTTATTTTATTTTTTTCTCCTTGATAAGGGGCGGGGCTTGTGGTATTATTGGTTTATGGAATTATTTACCAATGATTGGGGGGAGGTTTTATCTCCCATTATTAATAGCGAGTATTTTGTGGACTTGATGGAGAAGTTGGCCGACGAGCGGAAGTCATACGATATTTTTCCTGGGGAGAAGGATGTTTTTCGGGCCTTTAATCTGACTGCTTACAAGGAGACACGCGTGGTTATTGTGGGTCAAGATCCTTATCACACGCCGGGGGTTGCAGATGGTTTAGCTTTTTCAACTAGGGCCGACAAGTTGCCGCCATCTCTTAGAAATATTTTTAAGGAGTTAGAGGATGATTTGGGAATCAAAAACTCGTCTGGTGATTTGTCATCCTGGGCCCAGCAGGGAGTTTTACTTTTGAACAGGACTTTTTCTGTTCGCTCTGGTCAGCCTTTGAGCCATGATTTTTTAAATTGGAAGGTCTTTACTGATTTTGTTCTAGAGAAGTTAAACGACCATCCTTCCCCACTGGTTTTTGTTTTATGGGGCAAGGAGGCCCAGGCTTTGGAGAAAAATATCGACGATCGTCACGCTATTATAAAATCTGCCCATCCGTCTCCGCTTTCAGCCTATCGCGGTTTTTTTGGATCGGGTGTTTTTGCAAAAATAAATGAGGCTTTGATAAATTTTGGCTACCAGCCGATTGATTTTAAAACGAGGTGAATTATGAGTTTTAATGGTTATTTGGAAATGGACATCAACATTAATGGGATTGATGTTACAGAGATTACGCCCATGAGCTACAAGCCTCTTGGGGCAATTATTTATTACCACGGCTACACTTCTTCAAGGGCCCGGTCCATGTTTAGGTGCCAGATTTTGGCAAGCATGGGCTACGATGTTTTTGTGGTCGAACAGTTGGGCCACGGGTCCAGGAAGAGCGAATTTAATATTAATGCTGTGTCAGATGCGGAGGCTTTGCCAAAGGTTTTGATAAATACAATTACCGAGAGCCCCAGCATTGTAAATTATGTGGCTGAAAAGAAGGGCTATAATCCAAACGATATTATCTTTGCTGGCCACTCTATGGGTGCCATGGCAGCTGCGGGTGCCTTTGTAAAAAATCCTGTGGGCAAACTCATTTGCTACAACGGCGTCCTCGATTACCTGGCCTTTGCAGATTGGATTGCAAGAGAAGAAAATATTAGCGAAGACGTCTACAAGCCAATAAAAAATGAGCTCCGCTATTACAGTCCGGCGGAAAATTTATCTCGCCTGGAAAATCGTCCCATCATCTTGGTAGACGGTGCACTCGACGAAATCGTGCCGCCCAAGTTTAATATTGAAACGGCCTCAGCATTAAAGCCTTTTTATAAAAAGAAAAGCCTCTTCAAACACATTGTCCTGGACGATGCCAAACACCAAATGACGGTCAAGGCTATGGAATTTACGGAGATGTTTTTAGAATCAGATGGAGTTAAAGATTATGGAAAATAAGGTAAAAATTTACTGCCCAAATCCAAAAATGCTAGAGCTTTTTGGATCTAGGTACGAGATTAAATCCAAGCTCATGGCCATTATCATCGGCAATTTAATCTTTGCCTTTGGGGTCAACGCTTTTTATACACCACATATGTTTTTGAGCGGGGGCATCGGCGGTATTTCAATTATGATTCAGTACCTGACCGATATTTCTGCAGGTATTACTGTCTTTGTTTTGAACCTGCCACTCTTTTTGTTCGGTCTGAGGACTCTTAGCAAAAAGTTTTTAGTCTACACTTTTATAAGTACCATCGTCCAATCCTTTACCATGATTATCTTTAGGGGCGTGTCCCAATATATATCCTTTACCGATCCGCTTTTGTCTGCGATCGTGGGGGGCGTGGTAAACGGGACTGCCATGGGGATTTTATTTAAAAATGGTTGCTGCCAAGGTGGTTTTGACATAGTGGCTGCCGTTATGAAAAAGAAATACAATATGCAAATCGGCTCTGCCCTATTATTGTTAAACGCGGTTGTAATTGGCACAGGCGCTTATCTATTTGGCATTCAGCCAGCAGCCTACACCATTATTGCCATGTACGTTTCCTACACAATGCTCGACAAGATTCAAACGGGCAAGGGCGACCTCAAGGCCGTCAATGTTATAACGGCTAAGCCAGAGAAAATAGCCAACGCCATCAACCAACAAATGAGTCGGGGCGTTACATTTTTGAAGGCCGAGGGCGGTTGGTCCAAGCAGGACACCAAGGTCATCTACCTGGTTATCTCCAATCGTGAGATCACAATCCTCAAAGACATTGTGAATAAAATTGACGAAGGCGCCTTCATCGGCATCAGCGAACTCACAGAAGTCCGCGGCCGTGGCTTTAGGATGGACAGCCTAGATGCTTAAATAAAAATTTTAACTTGCACACGCGTGCAAGTTTTTTATTGGAATTAATTTGTGTTTTTTCGCCGATTTTATTCGGCGTTTTTTATTGGAGTTTTTGATTTTTATTTTCGACAAATTTTATTTTGCAAAATTTCTGTAGTGTCCAATTGCAACCACTCCCAAGAGGTCAATAAAAAACGAGGCGGAAATTGTAGAGGTTACCTTTATGGTAACCACCGCCTCGTGTAAAAATTGACCGATTGGCATACGCTCACTCACGCAAGCTCTTGTTCACGAAAACAAAATTTTAGGTAGCGTCCGATTTATTTCGGACAAAAAATTTTGTTTGATTGGGTCAACAATCTGAGGAGAATTTCGGGCAAAAAATTTTATTGAAAAATTTTGAGCAAGCAAAAAGCACCCAGTTTTCTCCAGGTGCTTATAGTCTACATATTTATTCCAAGGCGCCGCCGCAGGAGCTTCCGGATCCGGCTGTACATCCGTAGCAGTGGTTGGCTGTGGCAATTTTTCTCTTGCCCAGTCCCATTTCCAGTGCTTGGTCAAGAGTCATTGGCTCATCAACCATACCGAGTTTAATGGCCAGGTTGAAGTCGCAGTCGTAAAGTGTTCCGTCATCGTTAACGCTTACCATGTCCCTGCACATGACGTCGTCAATTGTTGCCGGGTTAAAGGCTGCCAAGAGTTTGTCCATGTAGCGTTCAAGATTGCCAGAGCGTTCTAGCCAATTGTAAAATCTGCCGGATGGATTGTTGGTGATGGTAAAAAGTTGGTTGAATTTAATGCCATACTCATCCAGCTTGGCCCTGTAAATATCTTCAAGTTCCACTTGGTCACCAGGCAAAATTGCCCCGTTTGGATTGTAGACCAAGTCCAAAATTAAATCGTGTTCAACTCCGTAGCCCATCTTGGTTAATTTTTGTAGGACTTCGATTGATTCATCGTAAACGCCCATTCCGCGTTGGCGGTCGGTCTTGTCCTTTTCATAGAAAGGAAGTGAGGCGACGATTTCAACCTTGTGGTCTTTCATAAATTCCAAGTAACCTTCGTATTCTGGTTCAAGATGGATGGTCAGGTTTGTCCTGGTCATAATTTTTTTGGCATATGGAGCCAGGTTTTCAATTAAATATTTATATTGCTTGGACATTTCTGGAGCCCCGCCAGTGATGTCTAGGATTTGAAATCCTTCTTTTTTAAAGAGTTCAATTACCTTGTCCGCAGTTTCCCTGGTCATGTCTTCTGTCCGCGAAGGACTTGACTCAACGTGGCAGTGCTTACAGGCGAGATTGCAAGTCTTGGTAATGTTTACTTGCATGGTTGCAAGCTTGTCTTTGGACCAAAGAAAGCCGTCTTCTAAATGGCTTTCAAAATCTGGAATATTTAATTTCTTTTCCATTAGAATTCCAACTCGTCAATTAATTTTTTCATTTGTGTGCCATGGGCTAGAACTGCACCGCCTGTGATAGCAGTTGCAACATGGACAGCTTCCATAAGTTCTTTGTTGTCGCAGCCTGATTGGAGGCTGGCTTCTGTGTAAGCTTCAATGCAGTATGGGCAGTGAACAGCGTGGGCCACAGCAAGGGCGATCAGATTTTTTTCTCTTGTTGTAAGAGCGCCTTCTGCAAATACGTCCCCATAATAGGCCATAAATTTATTCCAAAGTTCTTTGTCTAATTCTCCCAGTTCTCCCTTGCCGAAAGCTTGTAGGTCTTTTCTTTCATAGTATTCACTCATAGTATACCTCCCTAATTTTTGTTTTTATTATTAAATCCCTTGCGAATTTTATCTGCAAATTTCTTCTACCAGTTCAATGGCTGTAAAGATTGCACTAGGACAAACCCTTGCAATAGTCCCATCTTCAAAGGCCTTTGATAAATTGTCTCCTTCGTTGACATTTGTGGCTAGTAAATCCTTGCACATATTTGATCCCATTTTTTCTTTAAAGCCAGTCACAAACTTATGTGAAGCTTTGATTAGTTCAACCTTTCCCTCGTCGTCCATGGCCCCTTTCATAAGGCCGATTACCATGAGTCCTCCGCTTAAGCCCCCGCAGGTCTCCCCTGTGTAGTGGCCAAGCTCAAAGGTCTGGGCAATTTTTTGGGCTGTTTCCATATCCAAATCAATTGCTTTTTTGTCTGCAAAGTGCATAAGTACTACTTGCGAGCAGTTGTAGCCTTCGCCCATCCAGGCTAGAATTTGCTCTCTTTCATTATCTTTCATATGTTTCTCCTTATCAATTTATAATTTACATCTTGTGATTTCTAAATTTTATTTTTAAAACATTTTTCCCATAAGATTGGCTTGGTCTTTCGTCCACTCCTAGAATCTCCGACAAAAATACCTTTACATTTTTAATGCCACTGGCCTCGAAAACTCCGGCGCAAGTTGAGCAGTAGTTATAAATATTGTCTGCATCAATGTCCTTAATGTCTTGGTGCCAGTCGGTCTTGATTTGACCCTCGGTTTTGGATGCGCCGCCGCCCATGCCGCAGCAATTTATTTTTTTATAAGTCCTTGTCTTGACATTAGGGGCGAATTTTTTAATGTTTTCAAAGATAGGCGAATCAAAACGCTCTGAGCAAGGGAAAAATACATGAGCCTCTTCCTCAATGGTCTTACCCTCTCCGATTTCCAATAAATATTCGTATGGGTCAATGATTTCTATGTCATCGTAGCGATTTTTCAAAAAGTGATAGCAGTTGGGGCAGCAGCAAATGAGTCGCTTGACGCCCTTGTCCCTAAAGACCTTATCTATATATTTCATCTTGGGGTCGCCACCCATTTCTGCTACTGGCTTCTTGCAGCAGTCAACGGAAAAATCCACTCCATGCTCAGCGCAGATTTCGATCATGCGTTCAGAAGTCTGGGGCAAAAATCCTGGATAATTGCAGCCCAAAAATAAAAGAGTTTCCGATGGCTTTTTGCTATTGTTTCTCAGCTTGTAATTATTTTTCATAAATTCCACAGAGCCCAGGCCCTTTGGATCCTTTTGCCTGTGTTCAAGGGCGATTTGCCTGCCCGATAAATCTTTGGGACAGACTTCCTTGCACCTGTCACACATAAAACATGAATAGCGGAGGTCTTCGCGGTCGCAAAAGTCCAGCAGATTCATAGAGTATTTTTCTAAAAATTTACAGTTTTTTGTGCAAGCCCCACACTTGATACAGTCTTTTCTAGTTCTTTCAATTTCACTTACCGTCATAACTTTCGTACTCCTTATGTATATCAAATATATCCCTGCCGTGCCTGTACTTCCATTGGAGTTTTTGCATTTTAAGATAAGTCCTAAAGGCTCCCTTTTCAAAGCGTCTGGCCGATGTAATTATAGGCAGGTCAATGAGTTCAATCTTCTTGCCCATTTTATTAATATCAACAGATAATTGATAGTCTTCCATCAGCGGAATTTCCTTGTAACCGCCCATGGATTTAAAGAGGTCCCTCCTGATAAAAATTCCCTGGTCGCCAAAAGCAAGTTTTTGTAGTCTCAGCCTAAAGGCAGTTGTAAAATATGAATTTAATCTAAGGGCAAAGGTATCCTTGTCAAATTTCAGCCTAAAGCACCCAATCTCGTAGCCAGAATCTTCAATGGCGAGGACTGACTTTGGATGGAGAATGGAATCCACGTGGACAAACCACAGGTATTCGGTCTTGGCATACTTGGCCGCAGCGTTCATCTGAAAGGCCCGATACTTGGCCTCTTGAATTTTTGGATAAGTAATTAGCTCATAGGTTTTATCCGTGCTAAAGCCATCGGAGAAGATGACATCAAAGTCACCCTCCAATTTCCTTAGCTGATTTTCAATTTTTGCTATATTTTCTTCCTCATTATAAGTCGGAAGAATTATCGTCACTTTTTTTGACAACTAAATCACCAAAATACTTTCTTGTAAAAAATATTGGCACAATTATTATCAGAGCCAAGAGGACTGCAGCAATTATAAATGAAGCTGAGCCCGGCTCCAGCATCTTATCGCCAAAGTTTAAAAATATTAACGTGCCTGGAATAATCCCTATAACCGACGAGAGCATGTGGACCCAGAACTTGACATTTGTAATCCCAGCCAAATAATTTGAAAGGCTAAAGGATACAATGGGCATGATCCTCATTACAGTTAGAACTACAAAGAGGGATTTTTGATCTTCGGTTAAAAGTTTTTCCCTGAGTTTACCACTGACTCTGTTTAAAATAATTTTTTCTACAAAGTCCTTGGCTACATACCTGGATAAAAAATAAACCACTATAACATTTAACATGGCTCCAAGTATAGTGAGCAGGCTGCCCTTGCCAATCCCGTACATTACTCCGCCTGCAAAGGCGATGACTGGGACTGGAAACATAAATATGGGCAGGACCACCCAGCAAAGCACATAAATTACCTCGCCCCAAACCCCGTAGCTTTGAACAAAGTCGCGGATGTGCTCAAACTTTGCATACCTGGCCAAGTAAATTGACCCGGCTACGATGGTTAGGGCGATTATTATTTTAATTATTTCCTGGATTTTTTGTTTCTTCGTCTTTGTATTTTTCATCGTACATCTTCTTAGCCATTGTTACAATAGCTGAACCGCCAAATAAGATTAAGAGACCGATAAACATCTTTTGTGCTCCGCCAGTTAGATTGCCACCTGCGTATGAGTAAATAACTGTAGCTGGTAATTGGCCAATACCTGTTGCCCAGAAGAATTCCCAAAAGCCCATAGATGTAAGTCCTGCAACGTATGAAACTGGGTCAAATGGAACAAATGGTAAAAGTCTAGCAATGATAATAGTATTAGTCCCATATCTTTCAAAGAATTGTTCAATCTTTGCTATACCTGATTTTGCATTTAATTTCTCAACAACGTCACGGCCTAAAATGCGAGCAATGTAGAAGCAAATACCTGCTGCAACCATAGATGAGGTCCATGAAAGTATGGCGCCTCTCCACCAGCCCCAGATAACTGCGTTTGATAGGGTTATAACAAAGGCTGGGACAGGTGCGATAATTGCTTGCAGGATCATCAATAAAAATGAAACTGCAACTGCATATCCGCCGAAGCCTCTGATGTATTCAACCACTTTATGAATGTCAGTTGTAAATACTGTTGAAACTGCTGTATTAATCTTTGTGTTTACACTTGGTACAAAGAAATATACCAAGAGGCAGATACCAATAACGGCTAAGAGAATTATCCGTCTGGTATTGGCCTTTTTTTGTTCTTGTGGAGTTAATTCATGTTTACTCATAATTCACCTCTAATAAAATCTTTCCTTTAACATTTTTAAGAAATCTAAGCTCAAAAATTTATCTATCTTCTTCTCTGTATCTTCATTTTTTATGGCCCGGTCGCTGGAGTACTCCCGCTTAGCCATGGAGCACCAGGTGACTCCCCTTAGGGTGTTGAAGGTCATAAATTGTTTTAATAATACGCGGTTTACTGGTCGGTACTTTTCGTATTCACTTAAAAAGTTTTCGATTTCTGCGTCAGACAAAATCTTATCGGTCTTCCAATTGGTCGTAGTCGGCACCAGAAAGTGGGCCAAGTCCTGCTCGCAGTCGCCAATAATGGGCTTCTCCCAATCTATAATATAAGAATTATTATTAATAATAAAATTGCGATTGTTTAACTCTGTATTTATTATAGACGGTCTTTTCATTTGAGCGTCCAAGTCATAAGATCCTGCGATTTCCATGAGTTCATCGATAATTTTCTCGGCCTCCCTGTCCCGGTCTTCCCAAGATTTGTAGTGGGAGTACATGGACAAAAATTCCTCGTACATCATCTTGAAGGGCCTATCTGCCCTGATTAGTTTTGAATGGCTGGCATCCATATTGTGGACGGTTGACAAAAGTCTAGCTGCAGTCGCCATGTCCTTGTCATAGTCAAGGGGCCGACCTTGCAAATATTCCATGGTCAAAAAACCATAGGGAATATAGTTGCCAGATTTTTTGCACTCATAGGCCTTGGGGGTTACTCCCGATGTCTCCAGCTCTTTTAAAGCCTGATACTCATAGGCGATTTGGTCCTCTCCCAGTCCCATTTGGCTGGCAAAGTTAATGCGAAAAACATAATCGCCTACCTTGTAGTTGACATTGTATTCGCCCCGACCAATCAGGTCGATATCAAAAACTCCCGTCTCTGCTCGGACCAGGTCGTCAAACTCATCTATGTCCAAAATTTCTTTTAAAACTTTGACCCGGTAGCCTTTTTCTTCTGCCAAATCAATCGTATCTTTTAAAACGTGGGGCGTCGAATATTCTATACCAGTAAAAATATCGCATTCCCTATTCATTCCCACCAGTCCGTAGCCGCCGTCAGCTACAGGAGCAATGACTATATCATAATCATCAAGCGCCTCATAGGCAGACTGTATCAAGGCATCATCTATGCCAACCAAGTCCGAGCCAATTAAAATCACCTTGTCGCTCAACTTGAGCTCATTGTAAATGGCATCCTTCATCCGCCTGCCCAAGCTGCCTTTGACCTGGGGATTATGGGGAACTTTTGTCAGGTCGACATTTAAAAAATCCAATTTTTCATAAGCTCCAGCATAATAAATAGTGCAAGGAAAGTGATTTATGGATACAAAAGTATCCTTTATTAGCTTTCGACAAATGGCCAAAACTTTTTCGTCATCTATAAATTCCCTTAAACGTGATTTGCAAAAGCCAAGCTCAGGTGCTTTTGTGAAAAATATAATCATATGCTCTTCCTTTAAAAAACAAGGGAGATTCGCCTACAGTTAATCTTGAATTGTAGAAAATCTCCCTTTCATATTTTTATTTAAATTATTTTACTAATTCGTATTCGTATTCCTTAGTTCCGTCGATAGCGTTTGTAACGTCATATCCTTCTTCAGCAAGCTTGTGAGCTCCGCCAAATGATCTGTTTCCTGAATAGCAGTAGGTTAGAACTGGCTTATCCTTTGGAATTTGATCTAGGATATTTAAAACGTCATCAGCTGTTGTGTTGATAGCGCCTGCAATGTGACCTTCGTTGAAGTCTTTTTCTTCTCTGAAGTCAAGAATTGTAACGTCACCTTTGATTAGTTCAGCAAATTCTGGTCCAAGAACTGATTTAGCCTTTGTCATTGTTGTGTATGCGAAGTCTTTTACGCCTTCAGCATTTAAAACTTTTGTAAAGCCATTGTCTTGAAGAATTTTTTGAGCTTCGCCACTCTTTTTACCTGTATTGCAAACTGTGATAACATTCTTATCTTTGAATGATTCGATTTCTGAAAGTCTGCTTTCAAGTGTATCAAGTGGAATATTGATAGCGTGTTTTACGTGTCCTTCGTTATATTGTTCAGGACCTCTAACGTCGATTACAAGGTAGTTTTCTTTTTCCTTGTTGTCTTCTTCAATCTTGTCTAGGTCTGCACCTGAGATTGTACCATCAGCGCTTGCTGTTGAATCAGTCTTTGCTGGTGCATCATTTGATTTACATCCAGCAAAAGCTAATAATAAAGCAAGGATGCAAACTAAAAAAATATTTTGTTTTTTCATAATTTCCTCCTAAATTAAATTATCATGTGGAAAATATCCACACTGCTTATTGTAGCATTTATTGAGAAAAAAATCCAATTAATTTCATCTATAAGAAAAGCCGACCTATAGATGAAATTTATAATGCAAAGTGCTAAATTTTTCCCAAAGTGAAAGGCCTTTCATATATATTTGCAAATTGCATTTTAAAAATACAATTCTCTGCCCTCAAAAGTTTAAAGACCTGGAAAAGCTTAAATAAAAATTGCAAATGCAAAGAGAAAATAAATTGAAATTAAGAATTTTTTCGAAAATGAAAGGCTTTTCATATATATTTGCAAATTGTATTTTATAAAAATAATCCTCAGGCCTTGAAATAATAATATTCAAAAAAACCAATAAAAAAAGAGCTTTCGCTCTTAAATATGTAAGGTGCGGACTTAGAATCGAACATTTGCAACCGTGCCCACCATGGCACTTGGCTCCTCACGGATGGCTATATGTCACACGAAAGAAACGCGTATCGCTGCTTCGTTCCCGACCTGACGAGGTTCGGCGCACTTATCGTTGCATATAGGTCCAATGTATCAACACCAAGATGCCACAATAGCATCCGACCACAAAAAGCCCTCAAAAAAGTCAGACTCTGCTACAGCGGATTGCAGATTACAAGGAACCGCTAGCCCCCCGTCTTGCACCATGGCGGAGAGAGAGGGATTCGAACCCTCGATACGTTTAAGCGTATACTCGCTTTCCAGGCGGGCGCCTTCAACCGCTCGGCCATCTCTCCATGAGCTATTATTATAAATGATTTTTAAAAATTTGTCAAATAGAATTTGTATTTGTAAAAGGTCTTTTAGAGTGCTATAATAAAGTTATCATTTATAGAAAGGAAGTGTCAAGATGACAATTATGGCTTAAGAGCCTTCAAATGAGGGCACAGATCAAAAACACATGCGGAATTTGTGTCCAACAAATCCGCCTTATAAAAATAATAAGGAGGAAATATGTTACAAGTTAATAATTTATCTATAAGAAACCTAAGGGATTTAAAAGTCTTGGTCAAAGACTTGTCCTTTGTAGTAAACTCTGGCGACAAGATTGCCATTATCGGTGAAGAAGGAACCGGCAAGTCTTCAATTTTAAAATGCATTTTAAAGGACCCGGCCATACAAGATTACTTAGAAGTGGACGGATCAATTAAAAATTCCTTTGCGACTGGATATTTGCCACAAAATTTGGACGCCTATTATGATTTATCTGTGAGCGAATATTTGGGCGAGATCAACCACTCCATTATTTATGGAATCTTGGATGAACTTGGACTGGACTACGATTTTATAAATCGCGAGACGCAGATAAAAAATCTGTCTGGCGGCGAGAAGATCAAACTGGCCTTGGTTAAAATTTTAATGGCTGAACCTGATTTGTTACTCTTAGACGAGCCGTCCAATGACTTGGATCTGGCAACCGTCTATTGGCTGGAGGATTTTATAAGGCATTCGGACCTGGCGATTTTATTTATCTCCCACGACACGGAACTTTTAAAGGCTACAGCTGAAGGCATTATCCATCTAGGCAAAAATTCGATCTTTGTGCCAATACCATACGAAGACTTTATCGACAGGAGAAATCGTAAGTACGCATCCGATCTCATGATCGCCAACAAACAGAGAGCCGATTATAAAAAGCGGATGGAGAGGCTCCAGCAAATCTACCAAAGAGTTGACCACGAGCAAAAGGTCATCAGCCGGGCCGACCCAGCTGGCGGCAGGTTACTGGCCAAGAAAATGCACGCAGTCAAGTCTACGCGGAGGCGTTTTGAAAGGGAGGCAGAAAATTTTTTAGAAATTCCAGAAGCTGAGGATAGGATTTTAATTAAGTTTTCCAATTACCAGCCCCTTCCAGCAGGCAAGCCCATAATAAATCTGGTCGACTATGAATTGAAACTCAATGAAAATATTTTGGCGAAAAATATCAATTTAGATTTTTACGGGCAAGACAAGATTGGCATAGTTGGTAAAAACGGGGTTGGCAAGACCACCCTCTTTAGAAAGCTGACCGAAGAATTAAAAAATCGGACTGATATAAAGCTTGGCGTTATGCCCCAGGACTACAGGGAAATTTTGGATTATAATCAATCAGCCTACGAGTTTTTGTCAGTAGACGGGACCAAGGACGAGCGGACAAAAATTATGACCTACCTGTCCAGCGTCAAATTTTCCAAAGAAGAAATAAGTCGCAAGATGGGCGATTTAAGTCCAGGACAAAGAGCCAAAATAATTTTGACCAAACTGGATTTTGACGGCGCCAATGTCTTGCTCTTAGACGAGCCCACGCGAAATTTTTCTCCCCTGTCAATTGACGAACTCAACTCCGTCTTCGCAGACTTCAAAGGAGCAATATTTGCAATCTCCCACGACAGGTCCTTCCTGACCCAAGCCTGCGACAAAATCTATGAGCTAAATCCCAACGGCCTTAAGGAAATATAAATATAAAAATAGCGAGAGTTAATCAAAAACTCTCGCTTTTTGTGTGGGAAAATTAAATTTATATTATAAAAGCACTTGCAAATGCATGCGCATAAATATACTTACATATTATAAGAAATAAAATTTATTTTAGCCTCATAAATCCACAGCATCCCACTTCCGAATACTCAGTAAAACCTACTGATTTGTAGAATGCAAGGGTCTTTTCTGTATTATCAGTTGCCAGCTCAATTTGTCTAACATTGGGATATAAGTCAAGCATGGCTTTAATGAGTGCACTGCCAACTCCTTGTCCTTGTCGTTCGGGGAAGATCAAAATATCCTGGATAAAAACAATAGTATATCCATCCCCAACTGCACGAATTATTCCTAATAATTCATCAGCCTCGTATGCCGCCAAGATTTTCAAAGACCTCTTATAACCCTCTTCTAAGGCACCCATATCATCTGTATATGCAGTCCATCCAACCTCTGTATAAAGCCTTTTTATCTCGTCAAATTTAAATTCTGTGTATTCTTTTATCTGCATTTATTAACCCTCTTCAATAAATTTTTAGTTAAACCAAAACGGTCAGTAAATATGCCAAAATTAGGCTCACGAAAAAGAAGATTATAATTTTTGCAATCTGACTTTTCCCATTAAAACCAAAATTATCATAACCCTTAGCACCAACCGTCTCTGGGTAAACTTTAGTCGGCAATTTTAACTTGGTAAGCATGAGATAATCAAAAAAGATAATATCAAAAAGCTTATATCCTTCAAATAGTATTAAAAATCTAACAAAGGCTTGCTGAAAAGTTAAACTAAATTTTACTGTATCAACAATTGCCCAGCCTAGAACGGCTGCAATGGCTAGCAATCCAAGTATCATGATAAGTCCGCCGATTATATTGACCCAAATCGGTTTATCTGGCAACTTACTCATCATAACTTTGATATCATCAGGTGCGCCGAAATGCTTCGAGCCAAATTTCGGTATAATAAGTATAAAATTCACCATCATAATTGATGCTGTTAAGCAGATGATTGTTAACATACCAAGTGTTTTCATCAATTTAGATCACCTCCTCTCTTGAAGTATAAACCATTTCGTAAATGGGAGCAATTTTTCTTAGTTGTGTCAACTAAATTCGTATAAATTTTCTTGCTAGTATTAGTGCTATACTTTTTTACAATTTATATAGTTGTTTAAAATCTATAATCACAGATGTCTTCTTGTCAATGCCATTATACACATACAGGTCATGTATTAAGAAGTTTTGTAAATTCTCAAATAAATTACTCACAAAACTTTGGATTCCAATCTAAAAGATATTTACAAAATCATTGACAAGATATAAAAACACCCTATATAAAGATTACAATTCTAAAATTGTAAGTAAGCTATCACAAATTATACATTATTTCAATAAAATTTTAGAAACCCTTATTAAGATTTTCTTTGATCCCTTGTAAATCAAGTGTAAAGAACTATAAGAATTTAAATCTCTTTTTCAAATTCATCTTCAAAACTAATAATATCATTAGGAGTGCAAGATAGAGCCTTACATATTCTTTCTAAATTCTTAAATGTAATTGGTTTATCTTTGCCCATTTGTGCCATAACATTTGTTGTTAGTCCTGCCATAGCTATTACATCTGTTTTCTTTAATCCTTTTTTTGCCAACTGTATCCATAATGGTTTATAGTTAAGTGCCATAATATCCCTCTTTTTCTCTTCATTAGTTTTATTTAATTATAGCATAAATATTGATTTCATTAAATCTTACATTGATTTAGTGATTTGTTTTAGAGTGTTTGTTGTGTTATTCCGTCTTTATTTTGCCATAAATTGCTTAATTCCTAATAAAAATTTTTATGCTTTTGATTTGGTGTTCATGCCCACTATCATGCCGAGGAGCATGCCTATTGACATTCCGATTGGCAGATAGTCATCTCCAATGGCTGCTCCCACTGCTGTCCCTAAGCACATGCCAATGGCCATGCCCTCTGCCATATGGTTTTCTTCTTTTTGTTTTTCTTCATTATCCTTACTTGCCGATTTTTTCCTAAACTTATATATAATGTAAACAACAAGCACAGATACTATTACTACAGGTAAGATTGCTTTTAATATTTCCATTTATATCTCCTTTTTTCTATTTAAAAACATAAAAGACTCTATATTTTATATTTAATAATGTCTATATCCCTTTTAAAAATATTGATGCCCAGACAGAAATCATGGCATTGTAAACCCCGTGGGCAAATATTAATGACAGGGTTGTAATTCCTGAAATTTTTAATCTAATTAAGCAAAATATAAGTCCCAGTACGCTGGTTGCAATTACTTGAATCAAATTTCCTGAAAAAATATGAACAAAGCCGAACAGTATTGATGATAAAATAATTGCTGGCCATTCTCCACTAAAAATATCCCTTATCTTGCTATAGATAAGCCCTCGAAAAACAAATTCTTCGACCGCTCCTACAGCAAATATACAATAGAGAAACTCATACATAAACTGCCAAAAATATTGATAGCGGCGACCATTATCCACATATTTTCCCAAGCCCATCAAATGTGGAAGCAAGGTTAAAGCAAAAGACATGATAAGCCCAGCAAATATTCCTAAAAGCACCTGTTTGCTTATAGAGGTTTTCGTAAATCCATATGCAGAAAGCTTGCCAGATGATCGAGCCATTACAAGTATAGGTACAAAAGCGATAATCCAATAAGAGGCTATTACTCCTAGCATCCTATATATTAGGGGCCATTTCAAAACTATATTTTGATTTACATATAAAACAATATATACTCCTGTCATTGCCCCCCAGTAAATTAATATCAAATCTATTATATTTTTTCTAGTAAACATATTTCTATCATCCATACAAATCCTCCATCCACCAAAAAACTAATAATTATCCTTATATTTTTACTCGCTCTTTTAACCCTTTATTGCCTTTAATACTTCCATAATTAATTTTATGCCTCCTCAAGCATTTGATCAGCCACGATTTTTAGGGCCGTAAAATAAAATTCTAAGTCCCTGTCGTCGAAGTCGAATTTGTCGGAATGATGGGGGCCGGCGAGTTTGGCGCCCAGTAGCAAATGCATTGCCTTGTGGCCATTTGATTTGGCGTAATTTAAATACCTGGTTACATCTTCGCTGGCACCAAAATCAGGAAGCTTGGTCGTCCTTATATTTTTTTCTTCCAGGGCTGTTGAAATTTTTTCCACCAAGTCTAAATCTTCTTCGTGATAGCTTTGGGACCTACCCTTAAAAATTATTTCATAGGACCCGTCTCTGGCCTGGCTGATGCCTGCAGCTATCTTTTCAATATTAACCAGCATTTCATCCAGCAGATAGCTTTCGACTGCCCGTGAGTCAATGCCTAGTTTGCAAGTTTTCATTACAATATTATCGGCCTGGCCTCCGTGGACCTGGCCAATATTTAAAACCTTGCGGCCGCGGCTGTCGTTTATAAGTTCTGCCGCCATCTGTGCAAAGGCTGCCGCCATTGTAAAAGCAGATGCTCCGTCCTGGGGACTATTGCATGCGTGGGCTGAGCGACCATGAAAAATTAAATCTAGTTTTTGGGCTGCCACAAAATTTGTACTGCCGACCCCGATTGTCCCTTGGGGCTGACCCAGGCCAATATGAAAGCCAAGTGCACAAGTGGTCTCTGCCATTATAAAATCCAAATCCATCTTAGCCGATCCCAAGACACCTTCCTCTGCTGGCTGGAAGAGAATTTTTGCAGAAATATTGTTCTGTGCAAAATACTCCGCCATGGCAAGTCCCAGCGTTATATGACCGTCGTGGCCGCAGGCGTGCATATTTTTCTCCGCCCTAAAGCCCTCCTTGGCTGGCAAGTGGTCATCGTCTTCTGATTCGGTCACTGGTAGTCCGTCTATGTCGACCCGCATGAAAATATAGGGTCCCTTGCCAATAACAGCGAGTGCACCAGTCATCCCATTTTCTAAATCTTGAGACAAAAGCCTATTGTCATCTGTAAAGCCTTGGTCTCTATACAAATTTCGCCCGTAAAAAATCTTGCAGTCGAATGTTTTTAATATATTTATAATTTCTTTTGTCGTTCTCACTTCTTCAAAGTCAATTTCTGGAAAAGTGTGGAAGAACCTCCGAGTTTGAATTAAATCCATATTATCACCTTGCTTTAATTATAGCAGAAAAGTTTAAAAACTTATAGGCAGAAATTTTTCAAATAAAAATTGCAGGCTGGACCTCTCCAACCTGCATGTAATTAAAATTTTGTTGTATAGGATTTTGTAAGATCAATGGCCCTCTTGATATTTTCATCAGGCGCATCATTTGGTGCATTGCAACCAAAGGCGACCATGTAGTTTGGATAGGCCTCCAGGTCTTCGAGGAGTTTATAAGTCACCCTTTCAACATCCTCTACGCTTCCACGGCCAATTATATCAATGGGGTCAATGTTGCCAACGAGGACCATGTCGTCAGGGAAAATTTTTACAGCTGATTTTAGGTCCATAATTTGGTCCAGGCTAATGGCATCTGGGCCCGACTCAATCATAAGGGGCAAAAATTTTCTGGTGTCTCCACAAATGTGGAGCTGCTTCCAACAGTCAACCGATTCATAAACGGATTTTAATCGCGGCAAAACTAGCTCGCGGAAGTTTTCTGGGCTAAGGGTAACTGACGCCGGCTCAGCAATAGACATATATTTAACACCAGCATCTACAACGGCCTTGGCATAAGTGCGAACGCATCGAGCAGTAAAATCCAAGAGCTCAACCACAAAGTCCTTGTTTTTAATGAGTTCTCTCAAAAGATGAGTTGCACCTGCCAGTTGAACGGCCAGGGTAAAGGGTCCAAATATCGATACATAAAGGGGCTTGTCGATCCCAGTGGCAATTAAATTTTGCGATTTTAAATTGGTCGGCATCCGACCGTCTTTTTGGGGGTCAGGAACTTTTAAGGCCCGCACGTCTTCAACTGTTAAAATCTTGTGCTCAAGTGGGCTTGGAAAATCGTAATCGGGTTTTAAAAGCTTAACGCCCAGAGTCTCGCTAATGATATTACCATCGCTTAAGGGATAGACAAAGTCGCCAGGAAACTCTTGGTCCAAAATTTTTGCCATTTCAAATTGGACTTCAGGGTTTTCGTAGACCTCGTAGACTTTTTTATTTACAAATTTTAATCCGTTGGTCCCCAAGTCTGTCAGGAAGAATCGCCTGGGCTCAGATGTGATGTATTCCATAAGTGTCATATTTCTAAAGTCCATTGGTCAGCCTCCTAACGAGTTCTACAGCCTCGACAGCGTTTTTGGAGTAACCGTCTGCGCCAATTTCATCGGCAAAGCTTTGGCTGATGGGTCCGCCTCCAATTATAATAAGTGGAGTCTTGCCCTGATTTAATTTTACCACCTTTTCCATATTGTGCATGGTAGTGGTCATCATTGTCGATAAGCCAATGAAATCTGCCCCAACCTCCTCAGCTTTTTTGACAAAGTCTTCGGCCTTTACATTGAGGCCCAAATCGTAGACATCAAAATTGGCCGCTTGAAACATAATCTTTACGATATTTTTGCCAATTTCGTGAAGGTCGCCTTCCACAACGCCAATGACAATCTTAGGTCCGTCTTTTTTCATTTCGTGATTAAACTTTTTTTGCAAGTACTTGACGCCCTTGTTCAAAGTATCAGCGCAAACTATAACCTCTGATACATAATATTTTTCGTCTTCAAAAAGCTTGGTAACAGCAAGCATGCCGCCAGACAAGCCCTCGTTATAAATCTCTTCATCACTTACGCCATGAGCCAAAGCTTGGTCGATCAAATCTATAATATTGTCCTCGTCCATGTCTACAACGGCGTTTTTGATAGCTTCTAAATATTTATTCATCCATTGCTCCTCTCATATCGCATTTAAAATCGCAGGCGTCACAAGGAGATCCCTCTTTCTCCTCGCCATCTGCTTCCGCATCTTTTAGCTTGGCCCTGAGGGCAACCGACTTTACGGGATAGAGCTGATGATAATCATTTATCTTTATGTAGCCCGTATCCATCATCTGGTAAATTTCAGCTTGCAAATCAATCCCATAGTCCTTGCCGCCAGGATAAAAATACTTATATGGCGTCTTGTGGTATTTGGCCTTAACTTCTTTTACTATAAAAGACCTGATCACATCCAGGCAGATTACCCCGATCTTATCCACAATCATGGCGTTCATGGCCTGGCCATCTTCAACCAGGAGGTCAATCCGATCTTCGAATTTTGGTCCAACAGAATAAATCATGTTGATCTCATCGCCACTTATCACATAATTATAAAATACATCCAAAAGATCTGGTACATTTTCCATTTCTTGGTCAATTTTTTTCTGGATAACCTTTGGGGCTGGCCTGTCGGTAAAGCCCAAAAACCTCTCGACAACCCTCTTTTTATTATTAACTTTTTCAATTAATTCAGCTTGGTAAATAAATTCTCTCATAAAATAATAATAACAAAGCTTAGGCTTTTATTCCAATAAAAAAAATCTATAAGGTGAGCTCACCTTATAGATAAATTTTATAACTATTTCTTGTATCTGCCAACTTGGGCTTTTGTTGCATTGGACTTGTCCAAAATTTCCATCCATTCCAAGCTCTTTCCCGTACCAATAGCAACGCATTCAACTGCATTTTCGGCAACGCGAGTTTGGATTCCTGTTCTTTCTTCTACAATATTTGGCAGGCCACGAAGTAGAGCTCCGCCCCCTGTCATAATAATACCTTGGTTGGAAATATCCGCTGCCAATTCTGGTGGTGTCCTTTCAAGGACATAGTGAACTGCTTCTAGGATTTCTTGAACAGGTTCTTTGAGAGCTTCAAGCATATCGTTTGAAGATACGACCACATTCATTGGCAGGCCTGAAACCATATTTCTGCCCTTAATTTCCAAAAATTCTTCCTCTTCAAGTGGGTAAGCGCAACCAATCTTTACTTTAAGTTCTTCGGCTGTTCGTTCACCGATCATCATGTTGTGTTTTTTCTTTACAAATCTGGTGATGGCCTCGTCAAAATTATCACCAGCAACTTTTATACTCCTGGAGACAACGATGCCACCCAAGGAAATTACGGCTACGTCAGTTGTGCCGCCGCCGATATCTACGACCATGTTGCCTGTTGGAGCGGTGATGTCGAGGCCCGCTCCAATTGCTGCTGCAACTGGTTCTTCAATTAAGTAGGTTTTGACAGCGCCTGCTTCGTTAGCCGCTTCAATAACAGCCCTCTTTTCAACTTCTGTGCAACCTGATGGCACACAGACGATGAGTCTTGGCTTGAGCAAGGTCCTTCCCAAAGATTTTCCAATAAAATATTTGAGCATACGCTCGGTTACATTGTAGTCTGAAATTACGCCTTCCTTCAAAGGACGGATTGCTACAATGTTGCCTGGGGTCCTGCCCAGCATCTTTCTGGCTTCTTCGCCAACTGCTAAAAATTTATTTGTATATTGGTCAATTGCAACAACCGATGGTTCTTGCAAGACTATGCCTTTTCCCTTTACATAGACCAAGACACTGGCTGTGCCCAAGTCTATACCCACATCATTTCTAAGAAAAAACGCCATCTTATCCCTCTCTCCTTATATCTGCGCCAATGCCTTTAAACTTTTCTACCAAGTGTTCGTAGCCCCTATCAATATGATAAATATCGGAAATTTCTGTCTCGCCATCAACGGTCAGGCCCGCTATAATAAGTGCGGCCCCACATCTGAGGTCAGTGGCCTTTACCTTGGCTGGGCGGAGCTTCTTTACACCTTGGACGATGGCATTCTTGCCATCAATGCGAATATTTGCTCCCATGCGGTTTAGCTCGTCAACGTGCATAAACCTATTTTCAAAAACTGTTTCTATAATAACACTCGTGCCTTCTGATATTGTGGCCAGAGCCATAAACTGGGCCTGCATGTCTGTTGGCATACCAGGATATGGCAAAGTCTTTATATCAAAGGCAGATATTTTTTTATCTGCTATAACATTTATGGAATCTCCATTTTCATGGATGATAACTCCAGCTTCTCTGAGCTTTGCAATTACAGGACGCATGTGGCTGGTAATTACATTTTCTACAACGATATTGCCACCTGCAGCTGCTGCCGCAATCATAAAGGTTCCCGCTTCAATCCTGTCGGGAATAATTTGGTGCCTACATCCATGGAGTTTGTCAACACCCTTAATCTTTACAATGGATGTGCCTGCCCCTCTGACATCGGCACCCATTTTATTTAAAAAGTTTGCCAAGTCTACAATTTCAGGTTCGCAAGCAGCGTTATCTATAATGGTTTCGCCTTCTGCTAAAGTAGCCGCCATCATTATATTTTGTGTGGCGCCAACGCTTGGGAAGTCCAGATAAACTTCAGTCCCAACCAGCTTTTCGCATTCGGCTGTAACCATGCCGTGTTCGGTTACCACATCTGCTCCCAGGGCTTTGAAGCCCTTCAAATGAAGATCGATTGGTCTGGTTCCGATTGCACAACCACCTGGAAGTGCATTTGCGGTGTGACCCATCCTTGAAAGAAGAGGTCCCATGACACAAAAACTCGCCCTCATCTTGCTCATAAGCTCAGGGCCAGTAGTTGTATTTGTAATATTTCTTGCATCAAATTTATAGGTATGCTCATCAAGCCTGTCTATAACTAGACCCAGGCCTCTAAGCACCTCTGATAAAATCTCAACGTCTTTTAAGTTTGGCATGTCCTCTAAGATGACTTCGCCATCACATAAAATTGTGGCACACATGATAGGAAGGGCCGCGTTTTTTGCTCCACTCACCCTAACTTGACCACTCAAAGGGCCTGTGCCCCTAACAATATACTTCTCCAAAATCTTCACCTTTCTACTAGTTAATTTTACCATAGAAGAAATAAAAATACAACAAGGCGAGATATCTTGGTTAAAGAATAAAATCACAAAAAAATTGCCCCCTGAGGAGGCAATTAGATTTATAAATTAATTTTTCTTTTCATCCAGCAAGTGCTTGCCAGCTATGCCTGGTTTCGTCAATTCCTTTGCGTCTAAAATTTCATCTAGGTTTTCGCTTGTCATAATATTATCCCTTAAGATAATTTCACGAACTGGAACGCCTGTCTTTAGTGATTCCTTGGCGATAGCTGCAGATGGTTTGTAGCCGATGTGTGGTACAAGGGCTGTGATCATACCGACTGATCTGCCAAGAAGTTCTGCAATCCGGTCTTCGTTAGCTGTAATTCCATCTACGCAATTTACTCTTAGAGTATTCATAGCACCTGTGAGGGCTTCGATTGATTCGTAGAGGGATTTAAATAAAACTGGTTCAAAGGCATTTAATTCAAATTGACCAGCCTCTACACACATGGAAACAGTTGTGTCATTACCTGCAACCAAATATGCAGCTTGGCTAACAACTTCTGGGATAACAGGATTTACCTTGCCTGGCATAATAGATGAACCATTTTGCTTTGGTGGTAAATTAATTTCTCCAATACCTGTGCGTGGTCCCGAGCTCATGAGTCTTAAATCATTTGAAATCTTTGATAGACTTAGACCCAAAGTTTTAAGAGCACTTGATAAGGCTGAGAGCACGTCTAAGTTTTGTGTACCGTCAACCAAATCTTCAGCTTGGTGAAGTTCGTAGCCTGTGATCTTTGATAGGTTTGGAACGATTCTTTCTAGGTAATCTGTGTCAACATTAATTCCTGTGCCGATTGCAGAAGCGCCCATATTTACAGTTTTAATTGCTTCGATAGCATCTGAAATTCTAACGACATCGCGTTTTAAGGCATCCCTGTAGGCTGCAAATTCTTGGCCCAATCTAATTGGAACTGCGTCTTGAAGTTGGGTCCTGCCCATCTTTACAATGTGATCAAATTCTTTGGCCTTGTGGTCAAAACTTTCAATTAAAAGTCCAAGTTCATTGATCATGCTATCAGCAAGAGCAATTGCCCCTAGCTTACCAGCTGTTGGGTAAACGTCATTGGTTGATTGGCCCATATTTACATGGTCGTTTGGATGTACGAACTCATATTTGCCTGGCTCATTGCCAAATTCACGTTCAGCAAGGTTTGCAATGACTTCATTTGCATTCATGTTGGCAGTTGTACCTGCACCACCTTGAACAGGGTCGCAAATAAACTCATCATCAAATTTTCCTTCTATAACTTGGTCAGAAGCCTTTACAATTGCATCCTTAACCTTTTCTTCCATAACGCCTGCTTCAAAGTTTGAAATAGCACAAGCCTTTTTAACTTGGCCAAGAGCCTTGATCATTGCAGGGTGCAAAGATGAATGTGTAATTCTAAAGTTTTCATAACCTCTTAATGTTTGAACGCCGTACAGAGCATCAGCTGGAACTTGCTTTTCGCCAACTGAGTCAGATTCTAAACGAAATTTTTCCATGGATACCTCCTAAAATATTATAAACTAACTATAGCACAAGTCAGATATAAATTCAAATGCTAATTAGAAAACCCTTTAGCAAAGAAAAATCCGCAGCCCTTAAGACTGCGGATAAAAAAATTATTTTTTTATTTTTTTAGGATTAGACTAATGGTCTTTGCTTCTTCGTCCCAAAGAATTTCTTTGTTGTCAGATAATTCTAGGAGGTCTTTAATATTTGAAATAGATACATAAGTTCTGCCACCCCTTACTTCAAAGTTAGGCTCAATATCTATCTTTTGCTTGTTAACTCTAAGGATTTTGCTGTCTGCATAAAATTCAATTATATTTTCATTGTCAGAAATTATAATGGTCCTTGCCTTTGCGTTCCACTGAACATCATAGCCAATAACTTTGGCGATATATCTGATTGGGAGCATTAAATCTTCACCTTTCATGTAGGCCGCCGCATCCATCCTATAATTTACTTCATTGTTTTTATAATCCATCTCTCCAATTGTAAAAACCCCTACAATAGGTTTTCCTACAAATTCTTTCTTGTCTTCATTTTTTTCTGCTGACTTATCGCCCTCGGCGTAAATTGTAAAAGCTGGTAAAACTAAAAGAGCTGCCAGCAAAAATGCTAAAACTTTTCTCAAGTTTTTCATCATAGCCTCCTTTAAAAGATAGATTTTAAAAAGATTTTTCAATCTTTTCATAATATTTATACCCAATTTTATATACAAAAAAATCGGACCCTTATACATGGCCCGACTTTAAGAAAATTATGAAAAATTATTTCTTATCTAACAAATCAAATTCTTTTTTAGATTTAACAACTACATTTGAAAGTAACAAAACTGCAATTACGTTTGGCAGAACCATCAGGGCGTTAAAGAAGTCCGATAGATCCCAAACTGTAGCTACTGGGATTAGGGTCCCTACAAATACCGCAAGACCAACCAAAATCCTAAATGGGGTCAGGGCTTTTTTGCCGAACAGATACATAATGTTGGATTCGCCAAAGTAATACCAGCCAATAATTGTTGTAAAGGCGAAGAATAAAAGCGAAACTGCTAAGAATATTTCTCCTGCCCTTCCATAGGCCAAAGTAAAACCGAGTTGTGTAACTGCTGCCCCGTGGATAGATCCATCGGCTGCTGCAGCCATGTGAGCTTCTGGTAGCAAGATTATAAGAGCTGTCATGGTGCAAATAATAAGTGTATCTACAACAACTCCAGCTATCGCTACTAAACCTTGGTTGCCTGGATGAGGTACGTCTGCAACTGCGTGAGCGTGTGGGGTTGAACCCATACCTGCCTCATTGGAAAATAATCCACGAGCAATACCCAATCTCATGGCCTGCTTCATTGTGGCACCGATTATACCACCAGCCACAGCCTGAACACCAAAGGCTCCGTCAAAAATTTGTTTAAAAGTATTGCCAAGATTTGCTCTAAACTTAAAGATAATTGCAAAACCTGCAATGATAAATATCAGGGCCATAATAGGTACGACAGTTTCTGCAACTTTTGAAATTCTTTCTATACCGCCTGCTACAATAAGGAGTACAAGTACTCCAAGTACGGCACCCACCACGACAGGTGGAATGTTAAAGGCGGTTTCCAGTGAAGTTGAAATTGAATTGGACTGAACCATATTGCCTGCTAGTGGCAGGGCCAAGATAATAAATACTGAGAACAAGGCCGCCAAGACCTTACCAAGTTTTTTATTTTTGATTCCCTTGGACATATAATATGAAGGTCCACCGTATATGCTCCCATCTTTTTCTTCTCTGTAGATTTGAGCGAGTACTGCTTCTGCAAAAATCGTACCCATGCCGAGTATCCCCGACATCCACATCCAAAATACTGCTCCTGGTCCCCCAGCCATAATCGCTGTAGCAACACCGGCTACGTTACCGGTTCCAACTTGGGCGGCGATTGCAGTTGCAAGTGCTGCAAAGGATGAAACTTCACCTGCTTCATCAGGTTTTTTCTTGCCAGCTTTCTTGGTAAAAAGTCCACCAAAAGCTTCTTTCATTGCTCTTCCAAATTTTACTATCTGTGGAAAGCCGAGTCTAATTGTAAAATATAGACCTGTTCCCAGCAGGGCGTAGACTAAAATATTGTCCCATAGAAAATTTGAAATAGTCTTTACAATATTAAAAAGATTATTCATTGTCTCCTCTCCTTTTTTAAAAATCTCCTTCTATATCTTTATCATAACACAGTGCAAAACAAAAAACAATAAGATTTACAAAATAATTACAAAAAAGTGATGAATATTTTTTATAACGTCTATTAAGGTTGTTAATCTTTTGTATTTTATAAGCTTTGCCACTTATGTTTTTTTATAAATTAAAATTTATATTTATATTTGCCGCTTATGCTTTCTTGTTTAAAAAAATTATTTTTATTCTTTGCCGAATGTAACTTTAGATTTAAAATAAATTTTATTTTTTCTTTTGTATTTCGAATGTCGAAACACTTGTATTATGAAATTCATAGTGCTATAATGAACTTGTTGATGAAATTTATCAATTATATTAACAAGGAGGACCTTATGGAAAAAGAAATTACCAAGAGCAGGCTCAAGAAGTTTCAAGAATCTTATGATGAAAACTTTAGCCTGGCTGCACAAAACATGGTAGCTACTGTTGGAATAATGGATGCTTCCGTGGACAGCCAATTGCTCCAAAAAAATCCGAATGTATTCTCAAAAGAGCTTAAGATCGGTAAAATGACAAACCAAAGACAATCCGGTCGCTGCTGGATGTATGCAGGTTTAAATACAATTAGAGTTGAAATGATGAAGAAGTGGAAACTTGCTGACATTCAGTTTTCACACAAGTACTTGTATTTTTATGACAAGCTTGAAAGGGCCAACCAATTTTTAGAAGACGTCATCAGTCTCAAAGACAAAGATTTAGACGACAGGCTAAATCGTGCAGTCCTTCAATGGGCAGCAGATGATGGAGCTTGGTGGACTACATTTTCAAGGCTGATTAACAAGTACGGGATCGTACCTGAATACGCTTATCCTGATACAAAAAATGTCGAATGCACTAACTTTATTATTAATAACCTCGATAAGCGTCTAAGAATTGCTGCCAAAGACATTAGAAACGCCTACAAGGATGGCAAAGAAGAAAAAATCGAAGCGATTAAAGATGAGGCTCTAAAAGATGTTTACAAGATTACAGCAATTTCCCTTGGCCTTCCGCCAAAGAGATTTGATTTGATTTTAAAAAACAAGGACGGAGAATTGATTGAACGCAGGAATATTTCTCCAAAGGAATTTTTCAACGAATTCGTAGCTCAAGACATCAACAAATACGTTGAACTTGGCAACTATCCTGGCAAAAATAAAGAAGAAAACGTTCTTTACGAACGCGACTTCATCCAACAAAGAATTGGTGGCAGCCTACAATATGTAAACGTTTCTATAGAAAGAATGAAGGAAATCATAATTGCCATGATCGATGCTGACGAACCAGTTTGGTTTGCCTGCGACGTTGGAAAAGACTCCCTCATCTCACGCGATGGACTTGGCACAGGCCACATGGTCTACAATTTATTAAATAGAGATGCCCTTTTTGGTATAGACACCGAATGCACCAAGGTCGAAAGACTTGAGACCATAGAATCATATGGCACTCACGCCATGGTAATCGTCGGCTACGACAAATCAGCTGATGGTCTTAAGTTTAAAGTTGAAAACTCATGGGGCACAAAGGCTGGCATAGGCGGCTATTTGATTATGGATGAAGCATGGTTTGACAATTTCGCCTATGAGATCATTCCTAAGAAAGAATTTTTAAAGGAAGAAGAACTAAAGGCCTTTACAAAAGACCCAGTCAAACTGATGCCTTGGGAATCGTAGGAGGTTTATATGAAACAATTAAGCATAGATAAAATAAATGAATATGAAGCGGAGTTTTTAAAAGACAAGTCCAATCTTGTCCGCATGAACGCCGGCTCATACAATCCACTAAACAAAGTCGTAGTGGACATAAACAGACTAAAAGACGAGCCCTTTAACTTTAACAATGACATCAAAAATGGAGAAATCACCAACCAAAAGGCTAGCGGCCGCTGCTGGATGTTTGCTTCCATGAATGTCATGAGAAATATCGTTATGAAGAAGTTAAATCTAGAAAATTTTGAATTTTCACAATCCTACACCTTATTCTGCGACAAACTCGAAAGGGCCAACTACTATTTGGAAGTCATGACCCAAAAAGCCAAGGATCCAATCGATGATAGAGAGCTCCAATACCTCATGGGCGAAGTCCTAGGCGACGGCGGCCAATGGGATATGTTTGTAAACCTGGTTAAAAAGTACGGACTCGTTCCAAAATACGCTTATCCAGAAAGCACAAGCTCATCCAATACCAGAGAGCTCAACAAATACCTGGTAAAGGTCCTTCACAAGTACACAGTTGATATAAGAAAAGCTGTGGGCGAAGGCAAAACCAAAAAAGAAGTCTCTGCCATCAAAGAAGAAGCCCTCCAAGGCGTTTACAATGTATTAACTGCAACCCTCGGCAGGCTACCAGAAAAGTTTGACTTCATAGCTTATGACAAAGACAACAAATTAATCGAAGACAAAAATCTCAACCCACAAAAATTCTTTGAAAAATATGTGGAAATGGAAATAGACGATTATGTATCGCTAATTAACGCTCCAACTGAAGACAAACCATTTGGCAAGACCTACACCATAAA